>CAZTKW010000260.1:0-5440 GCA_964614315.1 uncultured Pirellulales bacterium | reverse complement strand
CGTGGATTGAAACAGGTTACTCAGAATCACCACCGCCGGCGATCTTGTCGCGCCCCCCGCGGGCGCGTGGATTGAAACAATAACTTTCATTCTTTTATGTCCGGTATAAAAGTCGCGCCCCCCGCGGGCGCGTGGATTGAAACACACCATCGAGGCGCTGAAGGCCATGGTCGGCAGGTCGCGCCCCCCGCGGGCGCGTGGATTGAAACAATCTGGCTGGTCAGGTCGATATAATCGTTGGCGGTCGCGCCCCCCGCGGGCGCGTGGATTGAAACAAAGGTATATGAATATGGATTATTAGCATCTGGAGTCGCGCCCCCCGCGGGCGCGTGGATTGAAACAGCATCTTGGGGTCTCTGGCCATTTGCAGTGCCAGTCGCGCCCCCCGCGGGCGCGTGGATTGAAACTTAATATCGCAGGGTGGCTAACCATTATCAAATCGTCGCGCCCCCCGCGGGCGCGTGGATTGAAACAATTATTATTAAGTATATAGGTATATCGAACTATGTCGCGCCCCCCGCGGGCGCGTGGATTGAAACTCAACGAGGCCGCCATGGCCAACGGCGGCAAGATGTCGCGCCCCCCGCGGGCGCGTGGATTGAAACTTTTTTTATGATGGTTGATGTGCTCTGCCGCCAGGTCGCGCCCCCCGCGGGCGCGTGGATTGAAACCCTCGGCCATTGCCTTAAGGGTCAGGCTGGTAAGTCGCGCCCCCCGCGGGCGCGTGGATTGAAACCAGAAGGCCCACGGACAGCTGCAGGTAGCCCTTGTCGCGCCCCCCGCGGGCGCGTGGATTGAAACATCGACCATAAGATTTTGCGGCCTTCGGCGACGGGTCGCGCCCCCCGCGGGCGCGTGGATTGAAACTGGTATTACGGCGACTTTAAGAGTCAGTTTTTGGGTCGCGCCCCCCGCGGGCGCGTGGATTGAAACAAGGATGCCGATGGCGGTGCGCTTGTTTTGCTTGGTCGCGCCCCCCCGTGGGCGCGTGGATTGAAACACTTTCAACGTGTTGCAAAATTAAGATGTGCCAGGTCGCGCCCCCCGCGGGCGCGTGGATTGAAACCTCAATAGCCTGTGTCTGAGAGCGGATAGCGCTAGGTCGCGCCCCCCGCGGGCGCGTGGATTGAAACGTCAATTAATCGTTTAGCCCCCACTCGATTAAAATGTCGCGCCCCCCGCGGGCGCGTGGATTGAAACACTCTCGCCAGGGTCTAAAGTGATTACCGAACCGTCGCGCCCCCCGCGGGCGCGTGGATTGAAACCTGGTGCTATTTGCTCACCGTCTGAATTATTAGCGTCGCGCCCCCCGCGGGCGCGTGGATTGAAACTCGACTTGGCCAATGAGGAGTGCTGGAATCGTAAGTCGCGCCCCCCGCGGGCGCGTGGATTGAAACATGAAGATGGAGGGGCCGCAGATCCCGTCCTGGAAAGTCTTATAATATCAAAAAGGACAAAAATTTTACTTATTTGCTCAAAATACCGCCAATTCCCTATTTTTAAGCCAAAAACGCTGTTTTCCCAATTTCAAATAAAGCATTCGAAGTATCGAACGGTCTTCCCGGCGGGCGATTGCCCTCCCCGAAGAACAGATAAAGCATTCGAAGTATCGAATGGGACATATTAAGCTTCAAATGAGGCATTCGAAGTATCGAATGGGGCATTCCAAGTATCGAATGGAGCAATCCAAGTATCAAATGAGGCATTCGAAGTATCAAATAAAGCAATCCATGTATCGAATGGAGCATTTCAAGTATCGAATGGAGCATCCGTTCGCCATATAAGGCAATCTAAGTCCGGTTACCGGACTATAGTAATAAATTATAGATAATATATAACTTATTATAGAATATTTTTTAAGCGTCGTAAACCGGCGCCCAAAAACGCCGGGCGCATATTCTATACTATAACAATCGTATTACGCCGCTTTGGAACCTGTATTGTGAGAAAATAAAAGTAAATCCCCGAAGAAACTTTACCGACAATCGGATAAACCAGAAAACCCGGGGGACAATCTCGGGGGACGGGGTAATCAGATTAACAGCCGATTTAACGGCTATAGATTACGGTAAAGATGCGCCCGCATACGTGCGCGGCACAGAGAAAACTTTTTTTATGAAAGGAAATTAAAATGCCAATCTTTCCAACCAAAGAAACAGAAGTAGTGGCCCTTGCAGATGCCATGATAGCAGGCTACACCGCACATCCGGCCGATTTTCCCAGTATCGACCCTTTAGTGGAACTGGTTGCCCTGCAGACTGCGCTGAGCGGCTATCAGACCGACAGGGACACGCAGATTGATGCGCGGGCGCAGGCGAAAATCGCCACCGAAACAAAGGCCGTAAAATTAGACGACCTTACAGAGGTAATGAAAAACGATCTGAAGCTGTCGGAAGTCGATACGGTCGACGACCCCCAAAAGCTGGCGCAAATCGGCTGGGGCCCCAGGCTGCAGCCGCAGCCGGTCCCTGCCCCGGGGCAGCCGACAAACCTGCACCCTATAGCCGAAGGCCAGGGGACCCTCCTGCTGGCATGGGACAGACCCGCAGCAGAATCGGGCGGGCCGGTCAGGAATTTTGTCGTCGAGCGACGGGAGCAGCCCGCAGGCGGCGGCGATTTCGGCCCGTGGGATATTGTGGGTTCGGCCCTCAATAACGAAATCAACCTTATCGACCAGCTGCGTGGCATCCAGATGGAATACCGGGTAAAGGCGGCCAATATCGGCGGCGAAAGCACCCCGAGTAATACCGCAGCGGTAGTTCTGTAAAAAAATGCTCGGACAGGATATTCAAAAGCCCAATAAAGCACCAATGAATTTATCTGCCTATAAGGCAGCCATCCAATACCGCAGCCGTGGTCCTTTGATTATCATGCTTGCCTCCGGGGCAGTTCTTACGTGCCTGAAGGTACTAATCTGCCGGTTGAATATATAACAAGCTCCCGGCCTGCGTTTCAGGCGGGGAGCGGAAATAATAAACTAATAAACCGATACGAGCAACAAGGTGCTGTAATATGTCGAAGTTCCCGACAAAGGAGGCTGACATTCTGGCGCTTGCCAAGCAAATGAAGGCGGGCTATACCGCCCACAGTGGTGATTTTCCCAGCAATACCGGGGCCCATTTTCTTGGCTTTGCAATAACCGTTTACAAAAATACAAGAAGCGCCCAGATACAGGCCAAAGCGGCTTTGAAACTGGCCACGGAAGAAAAACAGGACAAACTTAACCTGCTTAAGGACCAGATGAAAACCAGATTGAGAAAATCAGAGGTTGACGTATCCGGCGACCCGGACAAACTGGCTTATCTCGGCTGGGGGCCGAAGGCTGCTCCGATTCCGGTCGAGGCCCCCGCCCCGCCGGTTAACCTGCGCACCACCGCCGAGGGGCAGGGAACCGCCCGCCTGGCGTGGGACAGTCCCGACGGCAATTCGGGCGGGCCGGTGCGAAATTATATCATCGAACGCAGACAGCAGCCCGCAGACGGAGAATTCGGCCCGTGGACAATTGCAGGTTCGGCCCTCACTAACGAAATCAACCTGACCGGCCAGCCGTGCAGACTGAAACTTGAATATCGCGTCGGGGCAATAAACACCGGCGGCGAAAGTATCCCCAGCAATACCGTTGCTGTAGTGCTGTAAATTCAACGGCAACTCTCTCGCACTAACTTGCGGCCAAGTCAGCAAACCAAACGCGTGCTGGCGATGCACCGATACCGCCGTTAGCCGCAAACACAGCCTTCAATATAGATTCTATTTCTGCTCGTTTTTGGCTTTCCGGCGATTTGGAAACAAAACTTATTGGTTTTCCGAACAAAAAATCTGCCGCCGCATTTATCCGCCAGGAAATATCGTTTTCAATTACAACTTCTTTACGCTGAATATCTTTAACAGCCTTTGCGCCGAAAACACCAGTATTGGCCGAGTGAAGCAGACCGGTTATCCTTGAGGGAAGCCCATATTCTTGCGCCTGCAGATAGCACCGCCCCGACTCGTTCATTTTGCTGCTGTAAATACCTGCGTCGCTTTTGTCTATCATTCGGTTTGTGTAGTATTCCCACAGCTTCATAAAGTGGTTTTGGACCTCAATCGAGCGTTCATCAACAAGCCACTCAATGTAGTCAGCGTCAATTTCCCTGTCCTTAAAAATACCAAGCTCAAATCCCATTCTATATACTCCTCTTTTGGTAGATAACCGCTTTGCCGTCAACTATCCCAACACGACTCAAAGTTCTCAAAAATCTTTGCTTCTACAATTAGACCAACTTGCGCGTTTGATGCGAAAATTCCCCCAATCCGCTGCGTTGATATTTCCTTAACAGCTTATGATTAAAGCAGTAAGAAATTTTTTATTTTTTCCCGATTTTTCCCGTGAGTACTTGCGCAAATGGTTCTATTTTTCATCTCTCGTAGCGCTCGGCTCACCAAAAATGTCGTAGGAATAACTTTCCACAATAGCACCGGCTTCATCGCTCAAAGCAGCCAATCAAAAGCATTCCCAAAGAGCAAACTGGAAAGGCAACGACTGTCCACCAACCACAGATGTATTGTAATACTTCGAGGACGTGGCAAGACGAAAGGAAATGCCCCAGACGCCATAAAGAGCCGCTCAAAATCAAAAATATAAAATAAGATACACGTTTTCCCCCACATAAAACTTTCTTCTTACACTGCTAAATGCCTTAGAGAGTGCTCCTGTTGGGGAAAAGTTCACTTCGAATTTTTTTTACAAATTTCTTGACAACCGCTTACAGGTGTTTATATTTTCAATCAAGTCTATATTTGGAGCGAATCTTAAATTCGGAGGAACTTCAATTGGTTTCTCGCAGCTTTGTATTGATGCAAATCCTGTTTGAAAATGGAGTTGCAACACTTCTTTCTTTTCTTTCCCAACCAATTTTCAGCGGTGTAGCTGAATATATAGTTGTTAAAAACCACCGAAATGTTGTCAAAAAAACCAAATTTTTTAAGGAGAACCATCATGTCTTGTAAAAAACCAATTTATTTAACAGTTTTTTTTGTACTTTTGGGCCTGTTTACCCCATCAACAGCCCATGCCCAAGAACTTCTTGTCAATCCTGGGTTTGAGAGCGGTACAAGCCCCTGGTATATCGGTGATGCCGTCCAGATTACCATATCAAATGAAGACCCCCACAGCGGCACTTATTCAGCAAAATTTGCAGGTAATAACACCTGGCTGCTGATGTCACAGAACGTTGACCCTGCCCAGGAAGGAGTCACGTACGATGTTTCCGGGTGGATGAAAACCGTCAATGTGACCACAGAGGGCCAGATTATACTTCAATTTTTGGATAGTGGTTGGGGAATAATTAGTGAATCACAGATTGGTTCGGCAACCGGCAGTACCGCCTATACACAATATAGCGACAGCCGTCTTTCTCCTACAGGAACAGCTTTACTCAGAATCAGGTTGGTAATGCCAAAT
>CAZTKW010000259.1:2321-5487 GCA_964614315.1 uncultured Pirellulales bacterium | reverse complement strand
CCGTCGCGCTGTCAGCCGGACTAGGACTGCTCGCCTGACCCGGAGGCTGTGCCGCTTCGGTTGTGAAGCTCCAGACATTGCCGGTTGTCGTACCCTGGGCATTGACCTCGTCAATCCGCCAGTAGTAGGTAGTACTGTTGGCCATTGTTCCGAGTTCATAGGTAGTTGCCGTTTGATTACCCTTGAACTCGCCTGCATCAGGGATTGAATCAGTGCCGAAATAAACATCATGAGACGTTGTGCCTGAACCAGCGTTCCAGCTTAAATTAGCATCTACGTCTATATCAGTTGCGCTGTCTGCCGGGCTCGGATTGCTCGCCTGTCCCGGCGGCGGCGCTGCCTCGGTTGTGAAACTCCAGACATTACCGGTAGTCGTACCCTGTGCATTAATCTCGTCGATGCGCCAGTAGTAGGTCGTACTGTTGGACATTGTTCCGGGGTCATACGTCGTTGCTGTCTGGTTGCCTTTGAACTCGCCCGAATCGGGTGTCGAATCAGTACCGAAGTAAACATCGCTTGAGGTCGAACCGGTGCCTGAACTCCAACTGAGGTCGGCATCAACACTTACATCCGTAGCACTGTTCGCCGGACTGGGTGCGCTTGCCTGTCCCGGCGGCTGAGGTGCGCCTGCTGCCTGTATCTGGAATGTGCCCCCACCGGTTGATTCAAAAAACAGTACATTCGCTGAAGATACAGCAACATAGCTTAATATCTTATTCGTGTCCTTGTAAATATCATAACTCCCTGATTCCATATTAGCTATGAAGTGCTTGCCAGTGCCGGAATAGCTTGCATCATAGGTTAATGAGTTCTTCAGAGACTCATTTTTGGAGAAGATAGCGACAAAAGGTGTTGTTGAATCTTCTATCAATGCCCCTTGCATTAAGCCGTCAGTTGAGGTAATCAAGATTGTATTCGGGAAACTCCCTGCGCCTGCGTCTGTCGGATAAAGGACATTTAAGAAAACATCGCTTTGTTGAGTTTGGGCATCTTGCTCGAGTCTCCAGCCAGGTCTGCCTTCATGTTCTTCAGGCATAGGAGGATTACCAGGGTCAGGGTCATAGTTTAATCCGTCACACCAATATTCAAACCCCTCTCCGCCTCTCTTTCTGAAATTCCCCGAAGGAAGTAATTTCTTGACATATAATCTTCCCATAGTGCCGCCTGCATAATCGCAATCTGCGTAAGCTAAGCTGCCATCCCATTCGGTAGCGCCATCCGTGGACGAAGTATCTCCCACCTTAGTTCCGCTTATTACGGGCTCGTTTACCGTATGGAGATACCATCTCTTAATGAAATCCGCCTGGCCAGAGGTAACTCTGTCAAGGACTATAAGATATTTTTCGTTCAAGAAGGCCAGTTCTCTCTGGAACAATGTGCACACAGGGTCATAAAATGCGTCCGAAGCGTCACCAGTAAGATATGAATACTCCGCATCTGATTCAAAGCGAATGATATCTCCTGTATCACTCTCTGCTCCTTCATAATGGTCACCAACGGCAGTGCCTGTAAAATAAGGTGCCCCAAATACAAAACCATCGGGACCGGGCGCATTACAGATAGATTGATCATAATAGAATATGTAATAAGGGTCATTATAGTGGCTACTCCATTGACTTAATCCCTCACCTACTGGATTATCAGGATCCGAGACTGTCATTGCATTTCCGGCAATCGTCAGTCTTTGGAATGTTTGGAGATACCCTCCACCGTAGTAATGCCCGTCAGAGCCATCTATTTTTGCTAAATCTCCTCTGTGATAGATGCCAAAATGATTCAGGAGTCCATTGAAACTCTTAGCGGGACAGAAAGAATCGCCGCACTTGAAGACAATCAAAGTATCATCCTCGTCAAAACCGGTTCTGAAAACTGCAATCCCATAGCCAAGCCCGGAAGGATTTCCATCGAAATACTTAGCCTTGGGAAGAGTATTAAGGTCAACAGGAGACTTAGAGGGGTCGTACCATAATATTCTCCAGGGTGTATATATTTCAAAACTCCATTGGGGATTGTCAATTGCATAATTCGCAATTAACTGAGCATACCCGTTGTTGTTATTTTTTTCATAAAGTGGGGCAAGCTGTTGTAAATATACATTGGGCCAGGCAAGGCGACTCAAGAAACAATCAACCGCTACGAAGGGGCAATAGTTATTAAATGGTTTTTTCATCATTATATTGGCAAGGCATTTCTCCTCAAGAAATATGTTGCCTGTCCAGTTATCCTCATTCAAAGCACGGTCCCAGGCCTCGACTTGCTGCGCAATATAATGAGGGCTGTTGTAACCTCCTTCCGGGTCAACCGCACCCTCGAGGTCTATGAAAGGTAAAAGGATATTTCTGAACCAGTTTTCATACTCATTCAGATATCTTTGAACTTCAGAATCATTGATGCCTTCACCGGAGAGAGCTATTATTTCATAGAGAAAATCCAAATACATCACAGCCGAACCACCATCAACATAGGTATGGTGCCAATCTTGGAGATAGTAATGTCCATCATTGTATGTTTCGTAATCAACCATATCCGCAAAAAGGCTGTTGCCAAAAGTTGTTCTTTCCCCGGACGTTAATCCATTATATATCCAATCGTAAACCAGAGCGTCTGTGTCAGCATCATTCTTTGCATATCCGAGAAATCTCGCAGCCTCTTCTGTATTACCCAGTTCCGTCTCAATTAGATATGTCAGTGCACTTCCTATCTTGTAACGGGAAAGATTGGTAGGGTTTCCTGATTCAGAATCTATTTGATTTTTCATCTGCACATAAAGATCCTTTATTTGACCCGCTTGAGAACATCTGGCAGCTATCTGTGCCAGGTCTGAAGACTCAATATATATTCTCGGATGTTCTCCCTGCGCATATGGAATGGTTATTGCCTCAGCATTAAAGCTAAAAATAGTAAAACTTACTCCCAAAATAAGGGTTAGAATCATTAGATTTTTCATTTTTAAGTTTTGTAGGCTCATTTTATTGCTCTCCTGTTTTAGATTAGAAATTGAATACTTCTGTATTATCCATAATTCCTCTCACGACTCCTTTTCACCGATACTTTTCATCTTCCTGTTTCTTGTCATTTTTCACCTCCAAAATAGGTTATTAATTTAGTATTTTATATTCATTTCATTCACTTTTTTTTATTTAAAATAATAATTGATTAATTTCGG
>CAZTKW010000259.1:0-2311 GCA_964614315.1 uncultured Pirellulales bacterium | reverse complement strand
TCAACTCCACCGCTGAACAGTTATCCTACTAATACACAAAAGACACACAAATACGCCTCTGCAACAAAGTTACCGCGCATATTACTGGAGACTAGAAATTCTGTGTATACTCGTCCGCGGTTCTTCACAATCGCACTGTAAGCTATATACCTCCTCCCGACTTTTGTCAAGTCTTTTTTAATTTTTTTGGGCTGGCAGTAGCAGCCTTTGACAATAGGTCTTGACAGCGATCGCATATAAAAAAAGCGTGGCGGTTTTTTAGGCCGCCATGCTTAAAACATCCCTGTATTTGACAATAATTCTATTCGGCCTGTACAACGAACCCAATGACCACCTGACGGTTGACATTGGAATGCGTTATGCTCGGCGTTTCATTAGCGCCGGTAGCCGCCTTGTAGCCGGCCACTCCGTCAGCAGATGTCATGCTAAGTTCAATAGCTTCGGTAAAGCCGTTGTTAACAGAATAGGTACCGGTATTACCACAGGTCGCAGCTAAAACAACCATATCACCGTCACTGGTAGACAGAGCACTTGTCGATACGGTGGCAGTTGTTCCACCATTGGAAGCGCTGGCTCCGGCAGCACTGGTTTGATCAACGTTCTGCAAGAAGACGCTTGAGAAAGCCGGTGTCCGGTTGGGAGTCTCGGCCCATGTTACAACAAAACTGCTTCCAGAGGCGGCATCAATGCCGTCCTCATCGAGGATGAACAGGCCGGCATAAGCCCTATAGCCGGTGCCTTCATTTTCTTCAACGACCTCTGTCATTGTCTGACCACCGTAAGTAACGGAAGTTATATTCATATCGGCATTGTTGTCTTCTGCGTGAGCGGTGAAAACCAGAAGCCGGTTCGTGCCGGATTCTGCGGTGTGGCTCGTACCGGAAATCCATGAGCCGATGATTTCGACATCGCTCGGCGGCGCTGCTACTGTTGTGAAGCTCCAGACATCCCCGGTTGTCGTGCCGGCTGCGTTGATCTCATCGATACGCCAGTAGTAGGTCGTATCGTTGGCCATTGTGCCCGGTTCAAAAGTAGTAGCGGTCTGGTTGCCCTGGAAGGTGCCGGGACTGGTTGTGCCGAAGTAGACGTCACTTGAGGTCGAGCCAGTGCCTGCGGTCCAACTTAAATCCGCATCAATACTGACATCAGTGGCACTGTCAGCAGGGCTCGGGGTACTTGCCTGAGATGGCGGCGCTGCGCCGGTGGTGTATGTTACAATCAACTTGGGGCGTATGGCTGTATTGCTATCTTCAGTTGATGCGAAATATCTGTAACTATCGATACTCGCCACATCGTCGGAGTTGACCAGCATGCCGTAGTTATTCGACGGCGCAGAGACCCAATCGGCTACCATATTGGTCACGCTCCAGGTCTTGTATTCATTATCGGTGAGGTTGAGCGACTGTGTATCTTCGGCTGCGGCAATATCACTTTGGCCGCCATCGGCGCCGCCTGTCCAGCTATTTGTTCCGTCATAGGTATTCCATGTACAGGTAGTAATGTTAGGATCGACACCAGTTATCTTATGTACACCGATATCGTAGGAACTGTCAATGTCACTGTCAACCTGATACAGATACAATGTTGCTTCTGTAACATTGGCATCGGTTGGAATATCAGTAAGATCCCACTTGATGATACTTGTGTTGGCGATGGTATCAGCCGGCCAGGTGTAGGTGTTTAATGTAGTAGAAGTTGAGTAGTTATCGTCGCCATCACCACCAGCATCGGTCCAGGTGTCTTCTATGGTACCGGGATAGTTCGTGTCAGCAGCATCGCCAAATTCTTCTGTGAACTGTCCGCCGCCTTTAACAGTTGTGAAGCTCCAGACGGTACCGGTTGTTGTACCTCCGGCATTGACTTCATCAATACGCCAGTAGTAGGTCGTATTGTTATCCATTGTGCCGGTATCGAAAGTCGTTGCCGTCTGGTTACCCTGAGAGGTACCGGGACTACTGGTGCCAAAATAGACATCGCGACTTGTCGCGCCTGCCCCTGCTGACCAGCTAAGGTCTGCAGTAATACTTATGCCCGTAGCGCTATTGGCTGGGCTCGGGCTACTCGCTTGAACGGGGGCCGCTACTATTGTGGTAAAGCTCCAGACAGTTCCTATAGTTGTGCCACCGGCATTGACTTCATCAATCCGCCAGTAGTAAGTCGTATCGTTACTCATTGTGCCGGTATCGAAAGTCGTGGCTGCCTGGTTGCCCTGGAAACTGCCGGGACTGGACGTGCCGAAGTATACATCGTGACTTGTCGCACCGGAACCTGCTGACCAGCTAAGGTCTGCAGTAATACTTACGCCCGCAGC
>CAZTKW010000258.1:3720-5529 GCA_964614315.1 uncultured Pirellulales bacterium | reverse complement strand
TAACAATATTAGTATATGTATATTTGTGGATTAAAAGAATTAAAAATAAAATCATAAAAATATTTAACAAAGATATAGGAATATTGAAAAAATCTTCTTGTATAGTATCTAAAGATGGTCATTATTATGATATTTATGTTTGTGAATAAGTTAAGCCTTTTCGAAGAAAATTATCTTCGATTTATCGCGGGCAGGTTAAAAACTATGCTGTCGATAGAGGAGGTGCCGATAAGGCTTTTGACGCGTGCACACAGGGCATGAAGTGAGGCAAGTGAGAACATATATAATTGAGGTGTGAAAAATGGATACGCTTTTGTTAATGTTGGTTTGCGGCGCGGGGTATATGGTTGCCTATCATACTTACGGGCGTTTTCTGGCGAAGAAGATATTCAGGCTGGAGAAGGACGCACGGGTTCCGTCGGTGGAGTTCGAGGACGGGATTGATTATGTACCGACGCGCAAGGGGATAATATTCGGTCATCATTACACTTCGATTGCGGGGACCGGGCCGATAGTCGGGCCGGCGATTGGGATTATCTGGGGGTGGCTGCCGGCGATACTGTGGGTGTTTTTCGGTTGTATTTTTATGGGTGCGGTGCATGATTTCGGCGCTCTGGTTGTTTCGATGCGGAACGAAGGCAAGAGCATGTCGGAGGTTGCGGCCAAGTATATCAACAAGCGCGTGCGGCTGATATTTTTTGCGATTGTGTTTTTGAGTCTTTTGATAGTCATCGCGATATTCGGAGTTGTGATAGCGGCGGTTTTTACGAGGTTTCCGGGTTCTGTGATACCGGTGTGGCTTCAGGTACCGATAGCGATGGGGTTAGGGTTTGCGGTTTATAAGAAGGGAGCGAGTGTACCGGCGGCGACGGCGATAGCGGTATTGGGGATGTATTTGTGCATTGCATTGGGCAGCCGGGTGTCGGTTGAGCTGGGTTCGGCCTTCGGGATACCGGCGACGGGGTTGTGGGTTATAATTTTACTGGCTTACACCTGGGTTGCTTCGACTTTGCCTGTAACGATGCTTTTACAGCCGCGAGACTATATTAACGCCTGGCAGCTTTTTATAGCGATGGGACTTTTGGCGGGGGGTACGGCGGCGGCGGCATTAGGCGGGGAACTTCCTCTGGTTGCGCCTGCGATTAACAGCTCGCTGCCGGCAGGGACTCCATCGATATGGCCTTTTATGTTTGTGATAATCGCCTGCGGTGCGATAAGCGGATTTCATTCGCTTGTTGCTTCGGGGACAAGTCCGAAACAGGTAGCGAAGGAAACGGATTGTCAGTTTGTGGGTTATGGGTCAATGCTGCTGGAGGGGGCACTTGCTGTGCTTGTTATTATCTGCGTCGGTGCGGGTATCGGTATGGCTTTGAAAATCGAGGGCGGGTCTATCCTTCGGGGGACGGAGGCGTGGCAATATCAATACAGTTCGTGGATGGGGGCGAAGGGTCTGACGGACAAGATAGCTCCTGTAGTAATCGGCGCGGCCAATATGATGGGGGCGCTGGGTTTACCGGAGGCGGTAGGGATTACGCTGATGGGGGTTTTCATCGCATCTTTTGCGGGGACAACTCTCGATACGTCGGTTCGAATTCAGCGTTATGTTGTAAGTGAGCTGGCAAGCGATTTGCGGATTAGGTTTCTTGTCAACCGGTGGTCAGCGACGAGTTTTGCCGTTATTACGGCGGCGGCTCTGGCTTTTGCGACGAGTTCTGAAGAGACGGGCTTCGACGGGAAAGGTGCAATGAAACTCTGGCCGTTGTTTGGAAGTGCGAATCAACTTCTGGCCTCTCTGGCACTGCTGGTGGT
>CAZTKW010000258.1:0-3710 GCA_964614315.1 uncultured Pirellulales bacterium | reverse complement strand
ACCAACTGGGCGATGGTGCAGAACGAGAGGAACTTTCTGGCGACTGAGAACTGGCTTTTAGTTGCGATTGGGGGAGGTATATTCGCGCTGGCACTGTGGATGACAGTCGAAGCGGTGATATCGTTTTTTGAGCCGGGACGCTCTATGGCGGAGAAGTTACAGGTATCAGCCTGAACCGGGCTTCGGCAGGCTGGCCCACCAACCTGATTTTGTCGCCTCGAACGTATTCCGGTGGAAAGTTATAAGTGAGTTTTTTCCTTTTTACAGGATCCGGGGAGGCAGCATCTTCGTCATCAATTTCCACTCTTACCTGATAGCTCATATCCTGATATGCCTGTTTAGCCTCGGGAGTAGCCTTTATTTTAAAAGGGCTCATTACTTCGTTGAGATTTTCTATTTCGACTTTGAATTTTCCCTGTAGATTTACACCCAGGCAGTATTTGGGCGTTACCTTTGTTATAGTGTAATCAGTAAGTGTATCCTGCTCGGGGGAGGTTTTAATCATGATTGTTGTAGCGGCGAGTTTGATTTGTCCCGAAGGTGAAGTGATATATGGAGTTTTGGTGATTGGAGATAACCCGGCCTGTTGAATCTCACTTTGAGTCAACTTAACCTCAGCGGGTCCATCCCAGCCGGCAGGAACATACATTCTTACCTGTGACGGGTCGATTCTGGTGGTCTTAACGGGGTTTCTGTTTTCGTCAAGACACACTACGTCAAGCGATTTTTCAACAAGCCTGGTGACATTGACGGCAATTGTATTAGGGTCACAGGAGAAGACCGTGAGGCCTGTTTGTTTTAATTCGTTGTCTTTCTGCAAAAACGGCAGCAGTTCGAGTGAATAGCTGCCGGGCTGGTTCATTCTTTCCCTCGCGACATCGAAATCGAAGTCGATGGTTTCACCTTCTTTTAATTTACTATCCAACATTGTGATTCTCGAAGCCGGGCCTTTAAGAACTACCTCTCTCAGGATGACCCTTTGTACAGAATTCGAGGACTCATCAGTGAAGGCAACTGAAAGATTCGGGTTTGTGGTTTTTGCTACACTAACGGCTACGCTGTAAACAGGAAACTTTTCATCCAGGGCCAGGTCGGCCCAGACCCAGACAAGTACGGTTAGAACAACAACCGCCACTATTTTGCCATAGTTATACTTTTTTGCCATTTTAGCTCTCAGATATCAGTCTGAAGCAGTACCGCCAGGTTCTTTATCTATCTCCGGGTTTTTTGGTTTATTTGAGGGGGCAACTGCTTTTTTAGGGAATTTCCAGAATCTTGCGATAATCGGCGCCATCTCGTTCATTGTCGTTGTCAGGTGTTTTCTGAGTTGTGTTTCGGTTACATTTCTGGTGAGTTTTTCTGCTTCGGCGATTGAAACTACGCCTGTTTCTTCGCTTATAACGATAACGCTGGCATCCGAGCTTGAAGTTATTCCTATTGCCGCTCGGTGTCTTGAGCCGAGTTCAATTCCATTTATTGTACCAGCCTCAGCCAATGGTAATTGTACCCTTGCGGCGATTATTTTATCGCCCCTTATTATGACAGCCATATCGTGCAGCGCCGAGCCCGGATGGAAAATGGTTCTTATTATTTCACATGTGACCCTGGCATCGACCCGGATGCCGGTTTCAATAAACTCACCAAGAGCCACGCGTTTTTCAATAACGATAATGGCTCCGCTCCTGTCGGTTGAAAGCTGTACGACTGCCGTAATAATTTCTTCGACGGTCCTTGCAAGTTGCTGTGAAGAGCCTGCCAGGAACCTCGGCTGCGCAATTCTTATCAGCGCCCTTCTGATTTCGGGCTGGAAGGCGGCAACCGCTATAACGAGGACGAAAATCAAGAAGCCCTTATAAAGATATTCGAGGCGTTCGAAAAGCAGCCAGTCACTGACGAGCTTTAATATTATGACCCCTGCTATCAAAATAAATATAACACCGCGGAATAATCTTTCTCCGCGTGTACCTTCGAGGAAATCCATGACCCAGTAAACAACCAAGCCAATAAGAAATAGTTCAATAGCTACCCGCCACCACCCGTGTCCGGCCACTCGGCTTAGATAGTCGATAAGCACATCCACCAGTCAAATCCTTTTGTCAAAGGGCCTTTTTCGGGTACGTTTTCGAAACCGTCGTCCCAATGTATTATATGTAAAAATCCATCCCTGTCATCCCAACCGGTTGAAAATAATCAGGGTATTTTTTTTTCTGTAAGCTTGGTTGGCTGGTCTATTAACAGCACTGCGTCTATGTCTGACATTAATGCCTGGCGGCTGATACGCATAACGCGTATATGCCTTCTGTGTCCTTCGGCTTCTGTTTCCCCTAATTGTTCATAAGAAGTACAACCAACGAAGGCAAACGCTGCAACACAGAGCACAATACGCAAAATCACCGATATAACCTTGTTTTTCATAACTTCACCCTTCTTTCAAGTCCCACAAGCCGACTATCTCCAAAAAAAGTGGGTTTTGCTTTATCTGGTCAACTAGGCCCTTGCCAATTAGACACAACAGACCATGCTTTATAACCTCACCTTATTATATCAATTGAAGATTGTGCTGTCAACGTAAAAATGGTCTTTTGGAGGCTTCTCAAACAGACCCTCATTGGAATTGCCAGGCCAAGGCCTCCAGCCAGTTTGTTTTCGCCTGGTTGAGGCGCCCTGTGGATAAACTATTAGCAAACCTGTTTGGTTTTAAGAAAAAATTACACACTTTGAGTATCGCACCGCTGCTACCCTTAACTACTGTCGATAAAGCTACCATTTAAAAAAAGAGTTTGCCTGTTTTGTAAAATCCTTGTGCTTTTATAACTTCCTTGTATATAAGGTTTTAGCTGTTTCGACCTGCTTGTATTAACAACTTCACAAGAGATACTACTAATAATACTGTTTTAAAATATATTATATAAGTATATCGTCAGAAAACCTTTTTTCATTTATAGGGGATAATTAACCCTCCGAAAAATCAAACTTACGGAGCTTTCAATTCGGTTCCTTGTGCCCTTGTGCTTTAGGTAATAGTTCACTATGACATAGGTACTCTTGGCCGTTGCATTTCAAAAACGAAAGCTCACAAAATACGAATTTACACAAAAAAACGAGTTGTTTTTTCACTTTTTTTAAGTTTTTTTCGCATTTTTCCTCAAAGCGCGAGGTCTTTTGTACAAAAATACACTTTTTAGTCGCCGTTGTTGCAGCCGCACACTACCACCACATTCCTCGCTTATCGCCAACCAACACCAAACTCCACCAACTCACGGAGCACGGTTCACGACCCGCGAGCAATGAATAATCGAAACAAATGCGCAAGTAATCCAAAGAGAAACTGAGTTTTTTAAAAATTTTTTTACTTCTTTCAACATAAAGGCTTACATATTTTGCCGCCTTAAAACTGCACGAGTTTTCGACCGAAATGCGCAAGTTCATCTAATTATGGGGAGCGTCTTTTTTCTCCTCCCCCAAAAAAAGCAAATCGATACCTTAGGTATTTGGGCAATAGGTATATTTGACATAGGCATCAGGGCCTTGTGGCCAGGAGTAAATTATGCAAAACAAACCCAATTTCCTGAACACTCTAATAAACATAAGCTTTTGTTTGACAAAGCATTATGAACAAAAATCGCCCCTTCGCCAGTCTGGAAACAAAGCCAAAACAAACCCAATCAAAGCCAATTTCTGCCCCACATTTTCTTACACGTCGCTTGTTG
>CAZTKW010000257.1:0-5553 GCA_964614315.1 uncultured Pirellulales bacterium | reverse complement strand
CCGTCTTGGTGATCTTGCCTTCCTCTTGTGCCTTGACCAATTGTAGCTTCAAGGCTCGGAGCATCTGGTCTTTTTGCTCTTTCAGGCTTTGGATGTATGCCATCTTTTTCTGTATTTGCTGAATCAGGAAATTTCGCTTCTGTAGTTGCTGCTCGACGTTATATTCACCTTTGGCTATTTGCTTTTCGTCGCCGAACTTGGCCATGAGCTTTTGAGCGTCTTCTATTCTCCCGACGGCCAGGAGCGCCGCGTGTTCATGCTGGTACTTTTGTTCGGCTTTCATTCTGTCTAGGCCAAACCGGAATTGGCGTTCTGTCTGGTCAGCAGAGAACTTGTCCTCGGCTTGCGCCAAGTCTGCTTGATGGTCATAAATGGCCATCCTCATATCAGTGAGTCCCTTAATGACAGGATCGGCACTAAACGCCTCAGCCATTGCTGAGTTGAGATGCCTTGCGTCCACCGTGGCCTGGTCTGCTGTGTCCGCAAGCTGCATATTGAATCGAGCCAGTTCGTCAACGGTTATATCAATCTCGCCTGACAGAATCTTGAAAAAGGCTACGGCTTCTGGCATCTCGGAGAGTTGCTTTTGTTTCTGAGACGCCTCGCTTATGGATACGGTGTAACGATCAGTCGATGCCTTTGCTCCATCGAAAGCGCCAGACATATCACCTTCCATGACTTTTGCATCACGCCCCGCGCCAATCATGGCTCCGCCCGCTTGCATCGAAGCATCTCCTACGGCCAGAAGTTCGGCCCTGCTCCGTTCCCATTCTTCCCTGCTAAGCTTGGCCGCGTCTATGGCCGCCACAGTCGAATAATGTAGGCTTTTCTGTCCCTCGGCGGCTTTTTGCGCGCCAACGCTAAGCTCCACGTATTCCTCATAGGTTTTGGCGGTCACCATGGCTTCTCGCTCTTGGGCCTCTGCCAACTTGTCGATTTCTTCGTGTTGCCTTTGCACCTGCTTCCGTAATTCGCTCAATGCCGCTGTTAAACCGACGACCGCTATCGTCACCACTCCGATGGGATTCGCGGCCATGACGGTATTCAATGCCGCCATAGCGCCACCTGCAGTCTGGATCGCTGACACAAGGGACATAATGATCGCGGCAGTTGCCGCGATACCGGCAATAGCTGCTGCCGTCTTGACCGCCACCGGATCGAGATTCAACAAGTAGTCAAGCACTTTGCCAATGCCATCGGCAATGCTGCTCAGTCCCTTAATAACCACATCAGAGGACAATGCCTCGGCCATCTTCTGAGCCAACGGAGTCAGAGCGGAAAGAACGTTTTGGACAACCGGCAAAAGCGCAACGCCAATGGTGTCTTTTAGGTTTGCCATAATGACATTTAGATTTTGCATCTGCTGGGCTGTGGTTCCGGCGACTTCTGGCATGGCCGCCGTGTTGCGCTCCAAGAGCCGCATGGTCTCGGCCATCAGCGCAGTCTGTTGCTGAGTCTTGGTCATGGCCGTTACTGCCACGCCATTTGCATCGGCCCATGCCTTGGTTGCCTGTGTAACATTGACTTGGATGCCCAGGTTGTCGAGGATCATCGGAGAGAGACGCCCAACACCGGTGATGAGCGAGTTGAGCATATAGTCCATGTCTTGGCCGGTCGCAGCGGATACCTTTCCTAGTAGGCCCATTGCGTCGGGCAGTTTCTGGGCAAAATCGGTGCTTACAAGCTGGGCCGCCTTGTTGAACGATTTCATCAGCTCTACGTCTGTCACCATGCCCAGCGAGCCTTCTCGCATTCGCTCTATACTTCCGCCAAGACCGGTAAATGCAGCCGCCACACCCGGAATTTGTGTGGCTCCGGCGACCATCTCTTTGATGCTCTTGGTGATACCACCTAGCACTTGCGCACCGAGCACGCCAGTCAGGACGCTACCCATGGTTTTCATAGTTGAAGTGATACCCGTCGCCGTCTTGCTGGTCGTCGAGTCCATTCCCTTGACCGTGCTGTTATAGCTCCGCGCACCTTTTTCAATGCCGGAGTTATCCATGTAGCTTGCAAGGCCAATCTTCTCAACCATTTACTTTGCCGCGTCCTTTAGTTCCCAGTTTTGCATAGTCAGCCGGCACTCCTCAAACGCCATCATCCACGCCTTATCCTCCGGACTCAGTTCCTTCCACTGTGACGGGAGTATCCTCCATTCCTTCATCGTCATCGTTTGATGGAATACCCAACTGGCTAGCCAAGGTCCCGGCTCTTTCGCCAAACTGCGCAACGGCGTCTTTGAGGAGCCGGTCAGTGATATTCGAAAACTTTCCACGAAACAATTCCACCTGTTCCGGCGTCACCTCCGTTCCCGCCGTTACCAGATTTAGTTGTGTCATCAAAAGTTGTCTATCCATATCTGTGCGGAGAGCTACGTGATTTAGATAGAAGACCTTGCGATCCATTGGCTGCTCTGGGATAGTCAATCCCATCCATTCTGTAAAAGGCTGCTCCCATCCGTCATCTGGCACTTCGCAGTCCACACCCATGCCCAACGTTACTGCCAGTACCCGATCATCCTTTTCTCTTTCGAGCCTGAGCAGCGCATCCATGTATCGCGCCCACTTAGCTCTGTTCTCTCGCGTCTTGACCGGACTCTCCAGGTCTTCTAGCGTGTCCTCTGTTAGCGGAAACGTTTCCGGGTCTCCCTCGCCACCAAGCGTCTCCACCTCATAAGTCGGCACATCCACTGGCTCGCCTCTGGCTCGGAATTCTTTTTCGACTTGCGCCTCCGCTAGTGCCCGCGTAATACTCGACACGGGATTTAGCTTTAGCTCGATCCCGTCCAGCGTCGTGTATACCCTCAGCATCTTTTTCGTCACGTTTCCTCCTGTTAGTGTTCGGGCCTTGGCCGCGCCGCTGGGTAGACGCAGCAACACAACCAAGGCCCATCAGTGTCTACCTGATACTATTCGATTGTCAGTCTACCATGCCAACTCGTGAACTGTGGTCGTCGTCTCGGCGTCGCCTACGAAGAATGCCCGCTGCCAGTCACATGCCCAAACTGCCCGCGTCTCGAAAGGCGATGACACCGGATTGTAAGGTATCCAGTTCCGTCCGCCGTCGATGGTCTTGTAAAACGCGCTCTCCGTTACTGCCCCCGCGCTTTGGTATTGCACGGCCATATACCCGCAAAAATCATCAACGAACATGATGTCGTTTACAGTTAACGTAGTGCCCGCTATCGCATCAGCAGGCATTGGGAATACTCGCTCTGCCCAAGTCGTGCCGCCGTCACGGGAGTAGTATAGGTCTCCGTCCTCGAACCCTACCCACAGCCTCTGCGAGTCCAGGATGTCGCAGCAAAGGATGTCCACCGCCGCTTTGCCAGGCAGCCCTGCCGGAACTGCCCACGTCGTACCGCCGTCGCTTGTAAGCCAGATTTCTTCGGTGTCGCCTACGCAAATGCCATGGTCTGGATCAATGAACCTGACATAGTTGAGCGCATCTGTTCCTGCGGTTAGCTGCGCCGTCCAGGTAACCCCACCATCCTCGGACTTTGAGATGTATCCGGCGTTACCCGCTGCATTCGTCCAGCACATCCAGATGTGGTGCATGTTTAGTGCAAACAGTGCACCGCCTCCGGTGGCCACGTCAGCCGCAGCCCCGACAATCACATTCGTCCAAGTCACTCCGTTGTCGTCACTATAGGCCACGTCCAGCGCACCACCGCCGCCGGATGAGTCATCCCTAGTCACCAGCACTCGTGAAGTAGTATCATCCACTGGGAAACACACTACACTCACTACAAAGTCAGGAAGTGCGGCAATCAAGCCAACTGCAAATGGATGGCCCGCTACTGCCGTCCACGTCGCCCCCCCGTCCGCCGTGCGAACGATCTCGCCATATTCGCCAACACCTATTGGCCCGTCTGTCACAAAGTACCCGACCTGGCACAAATTCTGGCTAGGCCCGCATGACCCCATACACCGATGCACATTGCAAAATGCCACATCGAGCGCGTTGTCCACTAACACTGACGTTTGCCGCGTTATACTGGGAATGTAGTACTCATGTGCAAAGCCTGACGAGAAATCGAACGTCTGCTCAGACGCCTCGACGGCTTCTCGGGACACCAGGTTCGTCTCGCCGTGGTTCGTGATGATTGCAAACGGGAGAACCTGTCCACGCTCGAATGTCGGGAACGAGTCCCTCCGCGCACACATCGACTGATGCACGTATACTGGCATAGGGCAAGCCTGATGCGCCTCTAGCCAGTCCTGAGTCTTGCCCACGTAAGTTGTGATTGAGAATGTCGTCAAGTCAGGAACGCCACGTATCCGATTTACTATTTGCCAGCCGCCATTCCGCCAGTCCCGACAATACTTTGGCGTTACGTCTCCCTTCGGCTTTGCCACATCGCCGAGATCATGGCAGCCCAGAAATAGTACATCGGTATTCGGGCCATCTGGCTGTATCCAGAGTCCGCCGTGCCCAGTCTGGAAGTACTTATCTTGTTCGGTCATATTGTCCCTCCTACAGGCCCAAGTCCGCTATGCTCGCTGCCGCGCCGATCAGGTCGCCAACTACCACGGCATGGTTCTGATCGCAAGCCCAAATCGCATTCCAGCCAGTCGTTATGAAGTTGCTCGTCTCGTTGATGCACTCCCAAAGGTAGCCGCCGTCTACAGTTCGGTAAACGCTCGATCTATGGTCCGCGCCGGCGTCCGTCCAGTCGAGCACAAACCAGCCGAAGTTGTCATGGGTAAACATGATGTCATGAATCGCCACGAGCGTACCCCCGCCTGCGTCCGGCGGAGCCTGAAACGCTCGCTGCGCCCAGGTTGCGCCTGCATCTTCCGTGTAGTAGATCGTTGCATCATCATAGCCAATCCACCACCTATTCGCGTCCAGAATCTCGCAACAGAGAATGTCTTGGCCACTCACTGCACCTTGCACAGGAGCCAGCGTCCACGTCGTCCCGCCGTCTACAGTCATGAGTACCTCGTCGGTATCACCTACGCAAATACCCACGTCTGCATTGATAAATCGGACATAGTTCAAAGCATCTGTACTCGGCGCTCCCTGGTCAGTCCAGGAGATCCCGCCGTCATTGGAGAAGTAAATCGTTCCTGTACCCGCTGCGCCCGCGTCTGCCACGCACCAGATATGGTGGAAGTCCAACGCGAACAGTGCGCCGTTCCATTGCGCCGCTTCGGTTGCCGTTGTGCCAACGGCTACTTCCGTCCACGTCGTGCCTAGCCCATCATCGCAGTATGCCACGTGCAAAGGCGTTGCTGCTACAGTGTCTCTCACTACTAGCCATCGGGTTGTAGTTGGATCAACCTGGAAGCAACACACGGACTCCACGTCCACCGTAGCCGCCGCGAACGGCTTGGCCGCGTTTACTGTCCAGGTGATCCCCCCGTCCGCCGTGTAGTACACATCACCACCGCCGCCGTCGTCCGCGAATCCAACGATCCCTTCGTCGCATTTGAGCTGTCTAGGCCCGCAAGGTCCCATGCACCGCGCTGTGTTGCAAAAGGCCACATCCATAGCCGGGAACCCTTCCGCACACGTCCGCGCGCGTTTGGTCATCTTCCAGTAGTGCAT
>CAZTKW010000256.1:0-5555 GCA_964614315.1 uncultured Pirellulales bacterium | reverse complement strand
CACCCCTGGACACGGATGTCCTGGGGTGGCTGCGCCTGGGGGGGGGTCAGGACAAGACCCAAAGACCGCCGAATGGCTTTGTCCGATCCGCGACTGCCTCTGAGCACTCCGACCGCCTTCTATTGCCAAGACGCACAGTGACCGACGGACATCCACGCATGCGCTCTCGTTCCAGGCGAGGCCCTTCAGTCGGTCGCGGCTCCTGTCGATAGAGAGTAGGCCGACCTGGATCCACTTTTCCGATCCTCCAAATCTTCCTACAACCGTAGAAGGGCTGCCCCGTAGCCTAATGTCCCACGGCTCAGGAAGCGCACAGGTAAGACGGATTCCAGAAGCCGCGGTCCCCGTCTACTTCTTGAGCTTTTCCTTTATCGCCTTGTTTACGGACTTCCGGCCGACCTTGACGTTCGCCACCGAACGGCCGTACGCATCACGGGCCACGGTGTCGATGACGACCTCTTCGCCTTGAATCAGATTTCGCAGCGCTTCTGTAGCCTTGGCAGCTCCCGGCTTTCCTCTCTCTGGCGCATCCACGTTTGCCAACCGGACCGGGTTCTTCCGGCTTGCCGTCTCAAACGTGTCGCCATCAATGACCTTTGTTACTTTTTCCTTGCGTGCCATGTCTACACCTCCCTACTCGTGTTTCGATTCGCCATCCGGCATCCGCTCGATATCCGCCTCCTCCAGAGGCTCTTCGACCGCATTCCTCAGCCACGAAGGATCGAAGCCTTCCGAAGACGTCCCCTCGACACTGACCGTGACTTTGCTGTCGTCCGACTTGTCCGCGAGATTAGCGATGGCGGGAAATGCCTTGAAGACCTGGTCCCTGGTAGCCTTGAACTTCAGACGCACGACGTTCTGACCTCCGGCCGCCGGCCGTCCCGGCGGTGTCGGAGGCGTGGCAGTTGCGACGGCTGGTGTCGGGACTCCTGGCGCCGACCCGGGATTCTCCGATCCCACGGCAGTGGACCCCGGAACCACAACTCCGGCGGCCTCGGGAATGGCCGTTGGAACCATCAGGAAGCCGGATTCAAAATCTACCTCGTCTTCGGCAAGCGTCCTTCCGATCACCACTTTATCTCGGCTCACCTGGAACTTCCCATCCACGCCCAGCGCCGGCTGCGATCCGCTCGTGTAGGCGAAGGTTCCTTCCGTGACCCCCCTAGCGATGGCCTTCCGCAGAACGCCAGAGGACTCAAGGCGCGGCGGCGCGATGTCCCTGAAGAAGGACTCCAGAGCTTCTGACGCCTTGATACCCAGCACCAGCGATTCGTCTTGGGGAACCGGTTCTCCCAGTTTCACTCGCTCTGCGATCTTGCGCGGAGTGACGCTGCCATGCACGCGAGGGGTCCCGACACTTGTGAGAAGCTCCATGATTCGTTGCTGAATCCCCGCCGCCTGGAGCGGCCGGCCCCCTCGCTCCACACGTTCGACGTCAATCTCACCGCTTTCCACGCGGGGCAGCCACACCGCCGCGTACAGGTCGCGGAAGCATGACTCCGCCGCTGCCTCTTCGGTCCGTCTCCTCTCCTTCAGTTGATCCAACTGGTCCTTCGTCAGTCGTAGTTGCTGCTTCTTGGCGTCCACCCGCTCGATGGCCAGGAGGTAGCGCACCGCGCGGCGAAGCGCCTCGATGTGCTTCTTGTCGGGAATGGCCAACCCGAGACCGTTGCGGTAACGCCTCGGCCGATCCCCGTACTTCGACAGCAACTCCTTGGCCTGACGATCTTGCTCCGCCTTGCTCTCCCCCGCAAACTCGAGCGGAAGGTAGACCACCAAGAAGCGGGGGTCTTCATCGGGAATGTCCTGGCTCTTCCCGGGCCAAACCACGGCCGAGCGGTATCCCGCGAGCCGAGCGTCGAGCATTTCCTTGGTCTTGTCCCGAACGGGTCCGCGCCCTTTGGCTTGGGCTTCCTCACGGGACACGCTCTGTTCCGCGTCTTCGATGAGCTTCGTGACGTTGGGATCCTTCTTGAAGCAGTACCGAACTCCGTCGTGGTGCAGGTAGAGACATGCGTTGCGGAGCTCGGACAGCACCGCCGTGGCTGTGATGTTGTCGAGGTCGGGACCCACGCACGCCGCAAGAAGCTCGCTCTCTGTCACGCCGGGGGGGAGGGTTTCGGCGTCACCCGCTCCTTCGCGCCGAAGTCCGCCGAACGAGTACAACAGGATCGCCGTAGCGAGGCGTGTCGCCGGCTTGATGCTGGCCAGCGCGGGTGTCTCGCGCGCCATCCGCTCATCGATCCGCTTTGCCCGGGCGTTCGGACCATCGATGTCTGCCGTGATCACCGGATCGTAGTCGTTCTGGACACCAAGCTCTTTTAGCATTTTGACCCGGACGTCTACGTCCTTGAGCGGTACGTCTCCGGGGCCCAGGAGCGCCTGGGCCCCGCCGTTTCTCTTGAGGGAGTGCATGCAGGAAGCGAGAAAGCGAAGGGCGCCACGCGTGCGCTGGAAGGCGTCGACGGCGGTCCATCGCTCCCGCATCACATCGATGAGCGCCGGGTGGAAGGGGTACGCCCCCCGCATTCGGTCACGGAGCAGGCGGCCTTCTTCCTCGGCCTGCTGGCGTTCGGCAGGCGTTTCCGCGTAGGCCCTCTGCATTCCGGTGACGACTTCTTGATACAATGTCGCAACCTCGGTAGCTATACTGTGGTCCGGGGCAGCGCCGAGGAGGCGACGCTGCAGAATGGGGAGGATCTCGTCGCCGGTGACCGGTTCCCGAAGCTGATCAACCCGCGCGGCGAGCTTATCGATCTCGGCGAGCAGGGCGACGTTCCCGAGCGCCTCCCGCGCGCTCCAGGTCAGCGAGTAGACGAGCGCCGCGTTCGCGCTCCCAGACACCTCGACGGTCAGGTTCTGGAAGAAGTCCTTGGCCTGTCGTTGGAGGGTCGAGTCGAGCACGCCCACCGCGGCCGCTCGTTCCATGTACTTCAACACCTCATCGAGCAAGAGAAGAACTGGACGTCCACCTGCCCCCTTGGTGAGAACATCTCGAATCACATCACCGCCAGGAGCCACGCGATCCTCGTCATGTTCCGCCACGATGGGGAAGGCTTTTTCCGGGTCGATCTGCCAGGCGAGCCAGCCCCACATGGTTCGGATCGTACGGCCGTCTTCCACTTCCTTTCCGTTGCGGGCGTCGAACTTCTCGCCGTCGAATACCGCAACCGCCACGTTCTTCGGCCGCGCAAACCTCTTCCCTTCGGGAATACCGTCGAGGGCCTCCCGCTTGCGGGCGGCGTGGAGGAGTGATGCCAGGGTGTGCGACTTCCCACCGCCGAACGGCGTGCGGAGCTTGAGGACACGGTTATAACCCGACTTCCCCGCAAGCGATGCCAGGACCTCCTCAAGAAGCTTCTGAAGATCGGCTGTCAGGTACGTCGCCCGGAAGAAGGCCTCCGGGTCCCGGTTTACGACCGGAACGTTGGGGTCCCCCGAGGCAATGGCTCCGAGATCGATGGCAAAGACCGCCTCCGTGAGCGCACCCCCTTCGACATCCGGGTGTAGCTTCACGAGGTCGGTCCACGGGCGAAGGGCTCGCGTGCTCAAGGGTTCGCCTCCATATCGACTGGGTCGGGAGAAGGCGGCTTTGCCGCCCATATCGTGAGCAACAGTTCGGCATCGTCGATCAGGCGATAAATCGGATCCCGGCCGCTTAGCTTCCGGCTCTCCTCCAGGATGATCGGCACACCGTCGCCTCGCTTCTCCATGTAGAAGCGGCGACCGACCTCGCCGGACGGATCCTCGACCGGACACTTTGCGAGTAGCGTCGTGATGAGCTCGTTCCTCGTCGACTGGCGGAGGGCAATGCTCTCGATCGTCACAGTATTCGGTAGGGGCCCGGGAGAGTAGATTTCGATCCGGTCGTCGAAGAGAAACAGCCGGACCTTGGAGCCGTGGACCGAGTAGTCCCGGTGCGCCACGGAGTTCACCAGCGCCTCGAAGACCGCTCGGACGCTGTATTGCGGCACCTCCACCCGCGCCGGGTCCTTCCGGGCTGCCACACGCATGTTCCGGCGGACGAACGCGAGCCCAGCACGAACCTGCGCATCGAGGGGCCCCGTGATCTCCTGGGCGTCGATCTGGTAATTGGAGTCCTGGCGGATTCCCCGATAGCGGACCGCCTGGATGAATGCCCCCGGAAGCCACCGCTCGGGACCGCGGGAGCAGATCAGAATGCCCGCCACCGTCGCGCGCTCGCGGCTCTCTTCGTCCTCGGTCAGGACCTTCATCTTACGCAGCGTCCTTGCCTCGTCCTCCGGACTCGTGCCAAGAAACCGCCGCCAGAGTGTCTCGTCCAGATCCGCCAAGCTCGTCTCGGGGACGGCCTGCTCCTCGAACCGGATGAGTCGCGCTTGGCTCCGCTGCTGGAAGAGGCGCGCGAGCACGTCGGGCGGCATTTTGCGCTTCGAGCTTCCCTGGCGATGGAAATAGCCACCCGGGCTCTCGTGGACGAAGAGACTGCGTGGGATCTCGACCTTGATGACCGGGCGCAGCGTTCCCACACTGTCAGGCAATTCCATGCGGAACGTCCTGAACACGACCGGCGGCTTGATGCTGTCGGTGCAGATCTCGAAGATGAAGCGCTCGACCGCGTCGAGGCGCTCGACGGGGATGCCCAGGATGTCCCGGGTCTGGTAGTCGACACCGAGAACCAGAACACCGTCCCTCGAGTTGGCGATCGCCGCGATCTCGTCCGCCACATCGTCCCGTGCGGGTTCGTGAACCCTCTGCCCTCGAAAGTCGATCGCCTTCAGCTCCAGCGAAGTATCCTCCCCGAGGCGGATCTTGCCCAGCAGCTCCTCCGGGCTGTCATACATGGGCAGCCCCCAGGGCGATGCGGCGGTACCGCTGCTCGAAGGCTTCGCGCCCGCCTTCCATGACCGCACAGATCGTGTCCCGCACCTTTCTCTCCTGAAGGCAGCCGGAGCACTCCTGGCGCGTCTCGCCACTGCGTGGGTCCAGTGCGACCACCAGCTCCGCGTCGCCGTTCACAACGATATTGGCGTTGTGAGTCACCACGATCACCTGCCGTCTCTGCTTGATGCGACGAAGCTGTCCGACGATCAGGTCGTAGATAAGGTGGTTGTCGAGATCGTCCTCCGGCTGGTCCAGGATGATCGGCTCCTCGCCGTAGGAGAAGAGGAAAGCCAGGAGCGCCGCGGTCTTCTGCCCCGGCGATCCTTCCTGGATGGAGCGGAAGCCGGAGCCGTCTGCTGTGTTGCTGTACTGAACCTGGAGCGAATCCTCGGGGAACCACAAGTCCAGCCGATCGAGCACCTCAGGTGGGAGCTTGGCGATGTGCCCCGCGAAGCGCCGGTCACCCAACTCGCCTGCATCGCACGTGCCAATAGCGATGTCCCGGACCTTCTTCTTGATCGCCACGAGGCGCTCTTGGACGACTTCCGCATCACCGCCAACGCCGTAGAGACTTCCTAGCAGACCTTCCCCTCCAACGACACCGATATCCTTCTCGAAACCTCCCACCTCTCGCTGCAGGAGACGCCGGAACTCAGGTTCGACCGTCTCGCGAGCACCATACGGGATGACCT
>CAZTKW010000255.1:0-5560 GCA_964614315.1 uncultured Pirellulales bacterium | reverse complement strand
CTCCGCCGCCGCTATCATCAAATCCGCTAATTCGCCCACCTTTAAAGCCTCCGCTATTAAAAGTATCGCATCGGCGCCGCCCGCCCGTGATTCGTAAACCTGCCAGAGGTCGATTATAAAATCCTTTCGCAAAACCGGCAGGTCGACCGCCTCCTTGATTTGCTTGATATATTCGAGTCTGCCCTGAAAATATTTCTCATCCGTGAGAACGCTTATCGCATCGGCCCCGCATCTCTTATACGTTTGTGCTATCGCAACAGCGTCGAAATCTTCGCGTATAACCCCAGCCGACGGAGAAGCCTTTTTTACTTCTGCAATCACATTCAAACCGCGACCGCTTTGTTTGGTCACAGCTTTGTAAAAGTTCCGGCACTTCGGCATCGAGCCAACCTCTTCTTTCAGCTCTTCCAGACTCCTCTGTGTTCGACGCAGCTTGACCTCGGCTCTTTTGTCGGCTATGATTTTATCTAATATACTTGTCAAGACGGCTGCTCCGAAACCTTTACATAAACCATTCGAACCTCGTTGAGTGTGTTCGCAAGGACCTGTTCTTCATTCTCACTCAAATTGCCTTTGGTCTTCTCCTCTAATGTTTCGAGCATATCGATATTGTACCTCGCAAGTTCCAGGTCGGCCTTTTTCTCCTGACCCTCAAATTTTATTGCACCAAGGGCGTAAAACGCCTGCGTGACCAGCATACTAATCAGTGCAGCCAGGTCGCCCTTCGGCAAGGGACCTCGCTCGGATTTCTCCTCCGCCTCCGGGGCCTCTTTTTCCTCAACCTTTTCCTCCGCCGCGACTACCTCTTTCTCCTTTTGCGCCTCCTTTTTCCAGTCCTCATCGACAATGATTTTCTTCTCTTCTTTTTTTTCTTCTTCAGCCATAATTAAAAACTCCCATCCTTATAATTCGGATTACATTTCTGTTCTTACCTTTTTATCACCTGCGATACTTTTTCATATCTCTGTCAATATCTCTTTTTTGCTGGCGTTCCGTAATTGTTTTTCGTTTATCGTATTGTCTTTTGCCTCTGGCTAATGCCAGTTCTATTTTCGCCAATCCTCTGCTATTAAAATAAATCCGCAGGGGTACAAGGGTAAAGCCCCGCTGCTCGAGTTTTGTCCTTATCTTATGGATTTCAGCTTTATGCAGCAACAGTTTTCTTTTTCTGGTCGGCTCATGATTATTTATCCCGGCCTGTTCATATTGGGCTATCGTCGCCCCCACAAGCAGGCACTCGTCCTTTTCGAGTCTTGCGTATGAACCGTTAAGGTCCGCAGCCCCCCCGCGCAGCGATTTCACCTCTGACCCCAAAAGTTCCATACCAGCCTCGTACTTCTCAACAAGCTCAAAATCCCGATAGGCCTTTTTATTGACCGCGGAAGGCCCCTGCTTGTCCTTATCTTTTTTACGCGTTTTTGCTGACATTTGAAACATCATAGCCGCATAACACCAATTGTGCAACCCCGCAACGAAGGGCTATTCACGACAGTTTGCGGGGTTTATTCTGAAAAACCCGAAAAAACACTTGACAAAAGTCGGGGGGGGTATATAGATTAAAATGCGATTGTGCGAAATTTCGGAGGCGTATTATCGAAACTTCCAATATGTGGTAGTATTTGCTGTAACTATTTTGCAGCAATAGGTTTGTGCATTTTGAGCGATTAATGGAACGGCGATTCAGTATTTGAGTGAAGCTGAAGGCGTCAAAATTTATATCATTTTTGTAAGGAGGCAGATCATGTCTAAGAAACTTTTGTATTTATTGGCTTTGGTATTGGTGCTGGGTATGTTCTCAGCACAGGCAGTGGCCACCGATTACCACATCGACCCGGTAAACGGCAGTGACACAACAGGTGACGGCAGTTTTGGCAATCCGTGGGAGACGTTTGCAAATATCCAGTACTACTATTCGTACCTCGACCGGCCGCCGGGATGGGTTCAACTGCAGCCGGGAGAAACTATTTATCTTATGAATGGAACCCACAATACCCCAATTGATGAAGGTGGTGGATACGATCCATGTATAGCCAGGTTTAGAGGGTGCCATGGAAGCCCCGGCAGTTGGTATCATATTGCTGCCTATCCCGGGCACAGTCCTGTAATAGATGGGCAGCTTTCGAGTATTGGAATTAATGTATTTCAATCCAGTTACTGGGAGATTGAAGGTGTTGAGATTATAAATGCAGCACGCTGGGGAATTAGCATTTCGGAGTATAACTATGTAAAAGTTCATAATGTGAATGTCCATGGTACCATCGGTTATAGTAATACAGCAGGATTGCATCTTTGGGCTGGTGAGGAGGTAGAAGTCTATGATAGTGTGTTCTATGATAATTTTAACCCGGATAAGGTTTCTTCTTTTCCGATAGAAGGTGGAAGCAATATAATAACCTTTGTCGGAAAGAACTATACAATTCATGACTGCCATTTTTATCAGTCTCAGCCTTTCCCGACGGACCTGCGCCAGGTCGGAGTCAAATGCAAGCATGCTCCAGGATCACCGGGTGGAACTTTTGAGGTGTATAATAACACCTTCACTGACTGCAGGGCCTTTGCATTCCAAAGCGGAGCCGAAGGTACTCATTTCCACCATAACCTTATTGTAGGTGGATGCGACATGGCTGCTATAAGAAGTCTCGATGGCGGAGGGTATACGCACCAGGTTGACCAGACTTTTGAATATAACACTCTCTATGATGCGTCGGAATTTGAAATGATCCCCACCATGGCCTGGAGAAATGAGGATTTTCCTGATGACCCCAAAAATATCAATTTTAATAACAACATAATTTACGATACGGATACACTCCAAATTAATATCGGCCGTTATATGAGCGACGAGCTCTACTATATTATGCTCGATGAGTTTCATTCCAACTACAACTGTTACTACAATTCCGACCAGGCTACCCAGAAGTACGAAATAGGATCAAACAATCAAGAAACTCAAGAGGGTGGGTCTTACACCCTCTCACAGTGGCAAACTAATTTTGGATGGGACCTGAATTCCACAGAATCCGACCCGTTGTTTGTCGACGCTCCAAACGGTGACTTCCACCTGCAGGCCGGCTCACCGGCAGCAGGTATGGGAATGTATGCCGGTACAGGTCCTCAGCCACCGAGTCAGGCAAGCAGTCCAAGCCCAGCCAATAGCGCTACAGATGTTAGCGTTACAGCTGATCTAAGCTGGTCAGCAGGTTCAGGCTCGACATCAAGTGATGTGTATTTCGGCACCGATTCAACGCCCGATTCTGGCGAACTGCAGGGCAACCAGACTGCGACAACATTCGACCCCGGTACATTGAATAACAGTACAACATATTACTGGCAAATTGATGAGATCAATGCTGAAGGTACAACAACAGGTAACGTTTGGAGCTTCACAACTAAAGCTGTACCCTCACCTCCTGGACAGGCAAGCAATCCGGGCCCAGCCGATAGCGCAACAGATATTGCTGTTACTGCAGATCTAAGTTGGACAGCAGGTTCAGGTGCAACAAGTCACGATGTTTACTTCGGCACTTCCAGTCCCGGCAGCTCCCAGGGTAACCAAACTGACACTACCTTCGATACCGGTGCAATGGCCAACGATACGACATACTACTGGCGTATTGATGCGATCAATGCACAGGGTACGACTACCGGTAACATCTGGAGCTTTACAACAATCGCCAGCGGCGGAGCTGGGACAGGCTTGACAGGTGATTATTATGACAATATGGATTTCACAAGCTTTGTACTTACCCGTGTTGACGCGACAGTTAATTTCAACTGGGCAAGCGGTTCACCCGATCCATCAATCGGCGCCGATACCTTCTCGGTGCGATGGACCGGTCAAGTCAAGCCGTTGTACTCTGAGACCTACACCTTCTACACCACCTCGGACGATGGCGTCCGTCTGTGGGTGGACAGCCAGCTTGTAGTAGATTCCTGGATAAACCAGGCTCCTACTGAACACAGCGGAACCATTGCACTGACAGCCGGTGTTAAGTACGACATCCAGATGGATTACTACGAAAATGGCGGCGGCGCTGTGGCGGAATTACGCTGGTCCAGTGCCAGTCAGGCAAAAGAGATAATTCCGCAGAACCAGTTGTTTGAATCTGCCGGACCAACACCTCCGGGACTGGCAACCAGTCCAGGCCCTGCTGATAGCGCAACAGATGTAGCCGTTAATGCCGACCTTAGCTGGTCAGCAGGCTCCGGTGCCACGAGCCACGATGTTTATTTTGGTACTTCCAGTCCCGGCTCTTTCCAGGGCAACCAGACTGCTGCGACCTTTGACCCGGGCACAATGACCAATAATACCACCTACTACTGGCGTATCGATGAAGTCAATGCCGGTGGAACAACCACTGGTACCGTCTGGAGCTTTACTACGATAGTAGCAGCACCTGGGCAGGCAAACAGTCCCAGCCCGTCCAATAGCGCCACAGGTGTAAGTATCACTGCCGACCTTAGCTGGACTGCCGGCGCAGGTGCGACAAGCCACGATGTTTACTTCGGAACTTCCAGCCCCGGCGCATTTCAGGGTAATCAAACAGCTACGACCTTTGACACAGGCACAATGGCAAACGATACGACATATTACTGGCGTATTGATGAAATAAACGCGGCTACTACTACAACCGGTGCCGTCTGGAGCTTTACAACAATCACATCTGGTCAACCGGTTACTGAGGAATTTGGCGATGCCACAAACACGAACCATCCCGGCACAATAGAAGATACATTAAACAATTTTGGTAATGGTGGCGATGATAACTTGTCGACTATTGTTACATTAAACACATATACCTGGCCGGCTGATACTGTCGCTAATACCATCATCATCAAGTGGGACCTCTCAGATATTCCAACTGATACGACGGTTACAGAAGCTACTCTGTATCTCTATCAGACCAGTTCGGGTGGCGACAGTTCTTACGACGTTCCTGTACATAAGATTGTAAACGTCAATCCAGTCATTAGCGCTTGTACATGGAATACTTATGATGGTACTAACAGTTGGACAGGTGGCGCCGATGGCGGCCAGTCTGACACTGCTCCCGCCGAAAACACGCCGTCACTCAACACCACCAACAATGAATACAAGACCTGGAGCGTGACCAATATGGTTGCCGACTGGGTATCAACACCTGCTAACAACTATGGTATGCTGGTGAACTCTGACGACGTAGCAAGTGTGGATAGCTATAGATTTTTCGCTTCAAATGAAGTCGCTGATGCATCTACAAGGCCCAGGTTAATCGTAACATATATCGCCGGTTCTCCCGCTCAGGCGACAAATCCCGACCCCAATGACGCCGCTGATGATGTCAGCACATCTGCAACTCTTAGCTGGACCGCAGGTTCCGCTGCAACTTCTCACGACGTCTACTTCGGAACGACCAGTCCGGGTGCCTTCCAGGGCAACCAGGCAGCAACCACTTTTGACCCGGGCACGTTAAGTTACGATATAACATACTACTGGCAAATCGACGAAATCAATGCCGCTGGTACTACTACCGGAAATCTCTGGACCTTCACAACCGAAGCCGCCCCCCAACCCCCGGGA
>CAZTKW010000254.1:3088-5585 GCA_964614315.1 uncultured Pirellulales bacterium | reverse complement strand
CTGCCGGCTGGGGAAGAATAGCATATTTTTCCCTCCCACGCCACTACTCTTATATGCTATTAGTGTTAAATTGGCTCACCGTTTTGTCCAGATGCGTGTATTTAAGTTCAGGTCATCAACTATTCCGACGGCCACTTGGAGGTCCTCGAAGTATTCTCTGACAGGTTCAAAATCCAGCAGGGTCTCGAATATTCTCGGTTCAAAGAGGTTCCTTTTGTATGAGATGGCGACAAAAACCATCGAGCCGATAAAAGAAAGATATATGTCCCTGTTTGTTTTATTCTTAAAATCGACGATTCTCTTCATCAAGCTTGTCGACAGGATGTATCTTGCGCCAACCTGGTCATTACTGTACACAACAAAAAGCTTTTCAAATTCGGGGTCATCGAGCTTTATGAGGTCATCGCGAACAAGATTCATCGACTGCAGTTTCTGGCCTATTCGTCCGAATAGCTTTTCGGCTGTGTCGGGAAGCACCACCGTCCGACAGGTGAAATCCTTGTTGAAATCACCGATAAAAAACAAACCTCTGAACACGGTCCTTACAGAACGATTTTTGCCTGAGCCGCTTTCGTACTCGGCATTAAGTTCGGAAAACTGAATTTCTGTTTCTCCGACTTTTCCTGAAACGAGGTCGTCACCTTTATAGCGGTTGGGTTTTGTTTTGAAGATTTGCGACAACATAAAAGTCGATTGGGGGATACAGCCCATGCGGTTGTAGCTTAAGTTTTCATCGATGAAGCTAACAATCCTGTCAATTATAAGAATCTTGAATTCTGCAATATAATCTTTACTGATGGTTTTATAAGCACCAACGGCAATTAGTACAGACAGGACTATAGAGCCTAAAAGAATGCCGGGTTCCATACGAAAGTGTATTGTCACGAAAACTGTAGGTGCAACAATACATAAAATTACAATACCAACAAAAGTGAGTTTTTGCAGGACCTTTCTGCGTTTGCGCTCAAGAGTTCTAAGGTCGGCTAATAACCGGGTTTGGTAAAATTGCTTTAGTTCCGACAACGTCTTCATATATTCGTTTCGTCAAGATAAGAAAGCCTGCGATTTCGAGGGACAAACCTCGTCGCTAAGCCTTGAAAAGTTTGTCCGTATCAATGTCCTGACGTTGTTCTTCGCTGATTTCGAATACTTTTTTCATCTTATAGCCGATCATAGAGGCAACTATATTTGTTGGGAACATTTCAACGGCGTTATTATAATCGGTTACCGCAGCATTATAGGCCCTTCTGGCGGCTGATATCTGCTCTTCAACTTCGTTCATTGTCCCCTGGAGCTGCAAAAAGTTCTGATTGGCTTTCAGGTCGGGATAATTTTCTACCGCTATCATAATGCCGCCGAGAGCTTTTGTGACTTTATTGTCAAGGTCAACCTTTTCGTCATCGGAAAGACCCCCGGAAACGGCTTTGGCACGCATTTCGGTGATTTCTTCAAGCAAAGCTCTTTCGTGCTGCATATAGGTTTTTACAGTGGAGATAAGCTTGGGCAGCAGGTCATATCTTTTCTTGAGCATTGCATCAATAGTGCCAAATACATTTATTACCTGGTTTTTCTTTCCGACCAGAGTGTTATAGAGAAGAACTACGAACACAATGACCACAACGGGAACAATAATCGCAATCCACATAACTCAATCTCCTTATACTTAGTGGTTCAATTTATTTCTGCAAAATCATCAGGCGGCAATTTCGGTTTCCGCTTTGTCTTTTATTACCGAAGCTGCGATTTTAATCATATGCAAACCGGCTGTAAATTATTCTTTTTTATTAGAAGCATTTTCACTTTTTGCCGGCTTATCAGAGGATTTACTTCGCTCTGAAACTGTAACAGCAGCTTTATCATCCGGCATGTCACTAATTTCCTGTAGTCTCTTTGCTAAGTCGATTCCGGTAGCAGCTTTCATCTGTTCCAGAAACTTTACAAGAGCTCCAGGGGCGGCGGTCATAAGTCTGTTTACTGCACTATCACCATCACCACTTCCACTGTCGATAGCAACAACATTGTCAAACTTAACCTGGCCAATAGATTGGGCTCCTGCATCAGCAACTGTTTTGATAGCCTCTAAAGCGAGGTTAAGTTGTGCTGCTTTCCCATAGGCATTCCAGGCTTCCGCTTTCTTCCGCAAGCCTTCAGCCTCAGCTTCAAGTTGTAATTGAGTGCCTTTGGCTCTTGCTTCGGCTACTTTCAAAATAGCCTGACTTTCACCTTCGGCTTTAAGAATAGCCGATTGTTTCTCTGCATCAGCAGGTACCACAACTTCCGCCCGGTACTTTTGCTCTTCTGCTTCTGCTTTGGCTGCCTCAACTTTTTCTCTTGCCCTTTGTTGCTCTTCAAGGACTTTCTGTTCCTGAATAACAACCTCCTGTCTTGCTCTTGCTTCGGCCAGAGGTCCCTGTTGTTCGGCTTTCTTGGTAGCAGCAAGAGTTTCACCATGGTACTGCTGTTGTGCAACATTACGATTTTTTTCCGCTTCTGCTAT
>CAZTKW010000254.1:0-3078 GCA_964614315.1 uncultured Pirellulales bacterium | reverse complement strand
TATCTTCTTCTCCTGGTCAGCCCTGACAACCTCGCCCTCTCTTCTGGCAGTTTCTGACTGCTGCATTGCATCCCTGTCTGCCTCTGCCTGACCAATTGCGGCATCTCTTTTAACTTCAGCAGTTCTCTTTATACCAAGAGCTTCAAGATATCCTCTTTCGTCACGAATATCCTGAATGTTGATGATGTCAATTATGACACCAATTTTGGCTAATTCCTCACCAGCCTGCTCAAGAACTTTGTTTACAAACATATCTCGCTTTTGGTAAAGCTCCTCAACAGTCAAAACACCGATAATATCACGCAGTTGGCCTTCCAGTGTCTCTTTAATAATCTGTTGAATTTGTCTGTCGTCTGTTCCAAGAAACCTTTCTACTGCTCTGGCAATCATTCCTTCCTCACCGGATATCTTCACATTTGCTACAGCATCAATAGTTACAGGAACACCTTCTTTTGAATATGCTTTTTCTACTCTTACATCAGCGAGATTCATTGTCTTAAGGGAAATTCGATTGACTTTTTCCAAAACAGGAATTTTGAATTTAGCCCCTCCGACAATAGCTCTCCATCCTCTGACAATAACAGTTCCATCTTTGCTTTTTACCTTATTTTTTCTTCCCGTGAAAATCAAAGCCTCGTTTGGTTCTGCTTTCAACCAGTTATTTGCGAGAATCAACACAATTGAAATTCCCGAAACAACCAGAACGGCAATAACAATTATCAAACCTAAACTCTCCATAATTATTCTCCTTTACTTAAAATTATATTAGTGTTTTTTTATTGCTAACCTGCAAAATGACTTCTACTGGACAACTGCCGTTTTTCCTGCAACCGACTTTATTTTGACAAACTCTCCTCTTTTGTATTCTCTCTCAGGATTAGCCGCTCTTGCATTGAAGTAAGTACTTTGACCGGTTTGTTCGTTGGTTGCTTCTATTTCGCCGGTACCTCCCTCTTTTGGTATAGGAACAACCACTCTGCCCTGTTTGCCGACAAATGAGGCCAGCCTAATCTGGCTTGTTGATTGTTGTTTGTACAAAAGTTTAAGCAGATTATAACCGAGAAACCACGCTGTTCCTCCGCCGGCCAAACCACAAACAACATGATGCAGGGGCCACTTAAAATAAAAAGACAAATATCCGCCGGCGCCAAAACCAACTAAGAAAAATAATATCAACCTTAAACTTAACAGGCCCGGCCCTCCGAAATCTCCTCCATCTATGTCAACATCAATATCTGCATCAATATCTATACCAACATCTGCATCAACATCTGTATCTGCGCCAAACACAGCCATTAAAACCAGAAACAGCCCCGGAATAACAGCCATCAGTCCATAAATTAATAATACACTCATAATCAATCTCCTTTCTGAGTATTGCCTGTTTTTCTAAATCGAATTTTATCATCCTGACGCCTGCAAAAAACGCGCCCGGCAAATGCGCCTCACTCCACTACGACCGCTGTGCCGTAAACTAAAATCTCCGAGGCCATTTGCATAACCATTGATGTCGCAAATTTCACTCCAACAATCGCATTGGCGCCTTTTGTTTGAGCGTCTTCAACCATTCTGTCGATTGCCTGTTCACGGGATTCTGCCATCATCTTCGTGTAATCGGTTATCTCACCACCCACTAAGTTTCGCAGGCTCGCCATAATGTCTCTTCCGACATGCCTGGCACGAATCGTATTACCTCGAACAAGTCCCAGATGCTTTATAATTTTTCTCCCCTCGATATCTTCAGTCGTTGATAGCTGCATATTTTTATCTCCTTACATCTTTGTAACGGTCTTTTTTCCAGAAATAAAGTCTTTCTCGCAATACTGACACAAACAAAATTGCCAATCCCGCTATCAATACCAACAGGCCGGCCTTTAAAATAATATCGACGGTCGGGTCTTTGATGAGTTCTTCTATGGCCTTGAAGCCGCCGTATATCAGCAGCAAAATAGCTGCAACAGAGAAGAGAATCCAGCCAACGCCTCGCTCGATGCGGTTATATACGCCTGACCAGTACATCCTCCATATCCGCTCTTCCGGCTCAACGAACTTTACTTCGTCAGTGATTCGATTGAGGCGCTTAAACTCTTCCAGTTCGCCGCTGCATTCCGGGCAGGATGCCAAATGTTCTTCAAAGGCCTGTTTTTGCTCACAGTCAAGCTCATCGTCAAGATAAGCCATCATCAAGTCTACATAATTGGGGCAAGTCATTGCTGCCTACCTCCTTTTTATCTGTCTAAAAGCTCTTTTAGTTTTTTACGTGCATTATATAATCTGCTCATCACTGTCCCTCTCGTGCAAAAAAGTATCTGAGCAATCTCTTCGTACGAAAGGTTTTGAAAGTGCCGCAATACTATCATCTCACGATGTTTTTCACTGAGCTGGTCGATCGCATTCCAAAGACGTTCCTCGACCTCGTTTCTTTCTGCAGCTGCATGTGGGTCAAACCGGCTGCCGGCGCTGCTCGCAACCTGGATCTCGTCAACTTCTTCTAAGTTCTGTTGATGACGTCCGCTCCTCTTCCTCAAGTGACTAAAACACAGGTTTTTCAGAATCTGATAGAACCAGGGAAAGAATTTTCGTTTTGGATTAAGCTGATTTATCTTGGAATATGCCCGGAAAAAGGCCTCTTGAGACAGGTCCAGTGCATCTTCATGATTACCCACAAGCCCGAGCGCAATAAAATATGCCTGTTTCATATATTTTCTGACAATACCTTCAAATGCTTTTGCAGACCCCCTCCGACATCGCTGTATTGCTATAGACTCTTCTGTGCAAAAACTGTTCAATTTCTCCGACTCCCGGCCTTGAGTTTAAATTCATTCGACAAAGCCACATTCTTTCATACTTATATACGCTATATGGCATTACTTTATTCAATTCTAATACCATTTTTTCCCCTAATCGGCAAGCCAAAGTTGGCGATTCTTGACGGGCCTGCAATTGCAATAATTCCTGTGAAAACTCGCGAAATTCTGACTTTCCTGCCGCAAACAGCCAAAAATGATGCTCTGACCGTATTTATTCCAAACCGGCTTACTTCTCAAGTGCCACCTTGCGATGCTCACTTGCTTATCT
>CAZTKW010000253.1:0-5606 GCA_964614315.1 uncultured Pirellulales bacterium | reverse complement strand
AGCGCACCGCCGGGGCCAGCGCACAAGGTGGGTCACCCCGTGCATTTCTATTATATGTCGGCCAGAAGGGAAGAGAACTGACTAAACCGATGCACCGAACATCTGCGGTCCTGATGGAGATTGGAGGAGTCATGAAATGGTTCCTGGTTGTGCTACTTATCCTGGCCGGTATCGGCAGTTCCATTGCCCTCCTGGCTAGGCCGGGCGTCGAGGCCTCCCCCGACGCAACGATCACCGTCGACAGCCCGGCCGACAACGAGGACCGCGACGACGTCATCACCCTGCGAGAGGCCATCCTGCTGGCCACGGGTGACCTGGCCTGGGCTGACCTCGACCCAGACGAACAGGACAATGTGACTGGCTTTCCCGGCCCGGGCTCGGCGGACGCCATCGTCTTCGATCCGGGCGTCTTTCCGCCCGACGGCCCTCAAGCGATCAACCTGTTTGGGACGCTGCCAGAATTGCACACGGGCAGCGACACCATAGACGCTTCATCGGCTGGGGTGATCCTGGACGGCCTGAACCACTGGTTCGACTGCCTGGATATAACGTCTAACGGCAACAGTGTCAAGGGCCTCCAGCTCCATGACTGCAACTGCGGCGTGCGCATCCACGAGGGTGCTCAGAACAACACCGTCGGTGGCTCGACCGAGGCCGACCGCAACGTCATGACGAACAGCGACACGGGCGTCTGCATCCACGACCCTGGCACCAACGGCAATGTGGTGATAGGCAACTACATCGGCACCGACCCCAGCGGCTCCTACGCCATCAGCAACATTTTTGAAGGCGTCGTGATCCGCCAGGGCGCCCAGAACAACACCATCGGCGGCAGCAGCCCCGGCGAGCGCAACGTCATTTCTGGCAACACCTTCCACGGCGTCAGCATTGGGGGATCGGACACCAGCGGCAACGTGGTGATCGGCAACTACATTGGCACCGACGCGACCGCCTCCTACCCCATCCCCAACGGCAACGGCGTACAGATCAGCGACGGCGCCCAGGGCAACACCATTGGCGGCGATAGCGAGGCCGAGCGCAACGTCATCTCCGGCAACAACTGGAACGGCGTCTGGATCGGCAACGGGGGCACCAACGGCAACGTGGTCAGCGGCAACTACATCGGCACCGATGCCAGCGGCTACAACAACATGGCGAACGGCTACGGTGTGGCGATCGAGGGCGGCGCCCAGAACAACACCATCGGCGGCGACACCGAAGGCGAGCGCAACGTTATTTCTGGCAACCAGCACGCCGGAGTGTGGATCGGGGAGAGCGACACCCGCTGGAACCGGGTGATAGGCAACTACATCGGCACCACCGCCGACGGCTACGATGGCCTGGGCAACGGGTCGTCCGGAGTTAGCATCTGCTGTGGTGCCAGCGACAACACCATCGGCGGCAGCAGCCTCGGCGAGGGCAACGTCATCTCGGCCAATCGAGACAACGGTGTTGACATCGACGGAGCGGGCACCAACAGCAACGTGGTGATCGACAACTACATCGGCACCGACGTCACCGGGTACGAAGGCCAGGGCAACGGCGGGGTTGGCGTGCAGATCTGGAGCGGCGCCCAGAACAATACCATCGGCGGCAGCAGCCCCGGCGAGCGGAACGTCATCTCGGCCAACCACTATGAGGGCGTTAGCATCGGGGAGGCGGGTACCGACAGCAATGTGGTGATAGGCAACTACATCGGCACCGACGTCAGCGGCACCGATTGGCTGGGCAACGAACGCGAGGGGGTGTGGATCGGCAACGCCGCCCAGTGGAACGTGATCGGCGGCAGTAGCCCCGGCGAGGGGAACGTTATCTCCGCCAACAACTGGAACGGCGTGACCATCTGGGGCTGGGGCGCCGACAACAACGTCGTCAAGGGAAACTACATCGGCACCGACGCCAGCGGCGCCCTACCCTTGGGCAACAACAACGGCGGAGTGTCGATTGGCGGCGGCGCCCAGTACAACACGATTGGCGGCGTCACCGAAGGCGACCGCAACGTCATATCACGCAATGAGAATGGGCCCGGCGTTGGAATCACAGACGACGGCACCAACAACAACGTAGTCCAGGGCAACTACATCGGCACCGACGTCAACGGCACCCTACCCTTAGGGAACGGCGGCGGCGGCGTGAATGTAGCCTGGGGCGCCCGGTACAACACCATCGGCGGCCCCACCGCCGGCGAGGGCAACCTCATCTCCGGAAACAACTCGGATGGAGTCCTGATCGGCGGCGAGGGCGCCAATGACAACGAGGTCAAGGGCAACCTCATCGGCACCGACTTCAACGGCACCGCCGCCCTGCCCAACGACAGCGGTGTGGGGATATGCTGCGGCGCCCAGAACAACAGGATCGGGGGCGCCAGCCCCGGCGAGGGCAACGTCATCTCCGGAAACAATTGGGGGGGAATCGGGATCGGCGACTGGGGCACCAACGGCAACGTCGTAGAGGGCAACTACATCGGCACGAATGCCAACGGCATCGCCGCCATCCCCAACGGCGGCGGCGTGGACATATGCTGCGGCGCCCAGAACAACACCATCGGGGGCAGCGGGCCCGGCGAGGGCAACCTCATCTCCGGCAACAACGGCAACGGCCTGTCGATCCGCGACTGGGACACGAACGGCAACGAGGTCAAGGGCAACCTCATCGGCACCGACTTCAACGGCACCGCCGCCATCCCCAACGACGGCGGCGTGAACATCAACGGCGGCGCCCAGAACAACACCATCGGCGGCAGCAGCCCCAGCGAGCGCAACGTTATATCGGGCAATGAAGATGGAGCCGGCGTTTCCATCGGCGACGACGGCACCAACAACAACGTAGTCCAGGGCAACTACATCGGCACCGATGCCAGCGGCACTGCCCCTCTGCCCAACAACGAAGGCGTGAACATCTGCTGCGGCGCCCAGAACAACACCGTCGGCGGTGCCAGCCCCGGCGAGGGCAACGTTATCTCCGGAAACACCTGGAGTGGCGTCTGGATCGGCCACGGGGGCACCAACAACAACGTGGTGATGGGCAACTACATCGGCACCGATGCCAGCGCCTCCTATGCCGTTGCTAACGGCAACGGGGTGAGCATCAATGACGGCGCGCAGAACAACGTCGTGGGCGGCGCCGGCCCCGGCCAGGGCAACATCGTGTCCGGAAACGAAGGCGACGGCATCTTCATCGGCGGGGACGGCGCCAACTGGAACACGGTGCAGGGCAACCGCATCGGCACCGACCCAAGCGGAACGGCGGCCCTCCCTAACAGCACCGGCGTGAACATCTGCTGCGGCGCCGAGGAGAACGTGATCGGCGGGAGCACGCCGGAAGAGCGCAATATCATCTCCAGCAACGGCGGCAGCGGCGTGGACATCGGCGGTGCCGGCCACAACCAAGTGGCCGGAAACTACATCGGGACGGACGTCAGTGGCACCATCGCCCTGCCGAACAACGGCGGCGTGAATATCTGCTCCGGCGCCTACGACAACACCATCGGCGGCAGCGAGCCCGGCGATGGCAACGTTATCTCCGGAAACAACTGGACCGGCATCTGGATCAGCGACGACGACACCAATAGCAACGTCGTAGTCGGCAACTATGTTGGCACCGACGCCAGCGGCATGGTCGGCCTGCCCAACCCCGGTGGCATTGTGGTCATCGCCGGCGCCAACTGGAACCAGATCGGCGGGCCGGCACCGGAAGAGCGCAACATTATCAGCGGCAACGACGGCGTCGGCGTGACGCTGTTTTTCGAGGGAACCCACGAGAACCTGGTGGAGGGCAACTACATCGGCCTCAACGCCGCCGGCGATCCCCTGGGCAACCTCTACACCGGGGTGCACATCTTTAACGGCGCCGACAACAACACCGTGCGGGGCAATGTCATCAGCGACAACGGCGGCCCGGGCGTGGCCCTCGACGGAATGCTGTACCGCCTCAGCGGCAGCGCCGAAGGCGAGCCCATCGCCATCGACGACCAGCTCGAGGTGCTGGTCAACGGCCAGAGGGTCTTTCTGGCTACCCTGCCGGGCGGCGGCTCGGTGGAGGCGCCGCACTTCCAGGCCATGAGGGATGACACGCTGGAGGTGCGCGCCTCCAGCACGGACGATAACTGCGGCAGCATCGGCCCGGTGTGGCTGGCCCACATCGGCACGGAAGACTCGGTTCAGCTCACAGCCGGCGAGGCCGGCTGCGGGCCGGACGGGCTGTTCTGGAGCATCACCTACGGCATCGACGTCCCCGAGGACTACTGGTTCGCCTCCGATAACGCCATCGGGGGCAACCGCATCGGCACCAATCCCGCCGGCGACGCGGCCATCCCCAACAACGGCCCGGGCATCGTGCTCGGCCGGGGCTCTGACCGCACGGTGGTCGGCGCAAGCCAGAAGCCAATGGGCGGTGGTCCCCCCAACCTGATCAGCGGCAACAACGGCGAGGGTGTTCGCATCCAGGAGAGCTGGGGCAACCGCATCGGCGCCAACCACATAGGCACCGACCTCAGCGGCACCTTTGCCCTGCCCAACCACGGCCCCGGCGTCCACATCCTCCAGGGCGCTGAGAGCAACAGCGTCTTTGGTAACGTCATCGCCGGCAACGAGGGCGACGGCGTCCAGATGGAGCACGAGAACACCAGCGGGAACGGTGTCATGGGCAACCACATCGGCGTCGACGCCAGCGGCACAGCCCAGCTTGCCAACTGGGGCAACGGGGTGACCATCGAGCGGGGCGCATCAAGGAACACTATCGGCGGCCCGGAATCGGGTCGCAACGTCATCACCGGCAACCATGGCTGGGGCGTCCGCATCCACACCGGCGCCGAATCTAACTCGGTCTCCTGCAACTACATCGGCCTGGACGCGGCGGGCATGCCCGGGCTACCCAGCAGCGGCGTGGTCATCAGCAACGGCTCCTCCTACAACCAGGTGTACGAAAACGTGATCAGCGATAACCCGGGCTCGGCCGTCACCGTGGGCGGCATGGAGTACATTCTGATGGGCAGCAACCCCGGGCCGATCCCCATCGAGCTCGACGACAGATTGGAGATACTGGTCAACGGCCAGACGGTCTTCCTCGGAGACGCAGACGGGGGGCAGATCGGCATGCCAGGCTTCAGCGCCGTCCCCGGCGACACCCTCGAGGTGCGGGCTTCCGACACTGACGACGGCTGCGGCAGCATCGGCCCGGTGTGGCTGCTCCACGTGGGAAGCTGGGAGACCATCAAGCTCACCGATGGCGTGGCGGGCTGCGACGGCATCTTCTGGAGCACCACGCTGACCCTCGACTTCCCCGCCGAGGGCTGGATTACGGAGCAGACCTGGATCGGGAGCAACCTGATCGGCACCGACCCCTCCGGCGAGACGCCCGTGCCCAACGATGGACACGGAGTGGAGCTCCGGGGCGCCTCCCAGCGCGCTTACATCCAGCAGAACACCATCGCCTTTAACAGCGGCGACGGCGTGCACGTAGACAGGTCTATGGAGAACTGGATAAGCTGGGAAAACTCCATCCACTCCAACGGCGGCCACGGCGTGTTCGTCGGCGGCTCCCACGGGAACTACATAGGCTATAGCTCCATCCACGATAACGACGGCGACGGCGACGCGCTCGATCGG
>CAZTKW010000252.1:0-5613 GCA_964614315.1 uncultured Pirellulales bacterium | reverse complement strand
ATTCGATCCCGGTACAATGGACAACGATACAACCTACTACTGGCGTATCGATGAGGTCAACGCCGCCGGTACGACAACAGGTAACGTCTGGAGTTTTACAACAGTGGCGGCCCCGGCTGGCGATGTCGAAATCATCGGCTCGTGGATTTCCGGTACCAGCCATACCGCAGAGTCCGGCACGAACCGGCTTCTGGTATTCACCGCCCACGCTGAAGACAACAACGCCGATATGAATATTACTTCCGTTACTTATGGTGGTCAGTCTATGACCGAAGTTATTGAAGACAACGAAGGCAGCGGCTACAGGGCTTATGCCGGCCTGTTCATTCTCGATGAAGCTGGCATTAACGCCGCTTCTGGAAGCAGTTTTGTTGTCACATGGGCAGAGGTTCCTAACCGGACACCGGCTTTCACGAGTGTATTTATGCAGAACGTCAACCAGACCGGTCCCGTCGGGGCCAGCGATTCCAATGGCGGCACAACTGCCACCATATCGACAAGCGCCCTTTCTACTAATGATGGTGACATGGTCGTTTTAGCTGCGACCTGTGGTAATACCGGCACCTATTCTGTTAATAACGGCTTTACCGAGACTGTTGAACTTAGTATGACATCTGCTGACGGAGTGGCCGGCTACAAGGCGGCTACCGGCACTAATGAGACGCCGAGCGTTACTCACTCCAACATCATCCGTCAGGTTATTGTAGGTCTTGTAGTACAGGCGCAATAGAGCTGTTGTATAATTTAGGAAGTTTTTTCAAGCGTGGCGGCCAAAAAAACCGCCACGCTTGTTTATTGTCCACTTAAACCTCAAAACCGCCGCCGGCTTTATTCTCGAATCCAAATAAAGCCTTTCAGCTTTGTTCATCCATTTCAAAACCCAATAGTAAATTGAACTGTCATTGTGCCTGTCCCTCAGGGGAAGGAGCCGAAGGCGACTGCCTCAATCTCAAAACCAAATCAATTCAGCCAGTTTTCTGCCAGCACAGCGTAGTCCAGACCATTAACTATCCCATCTCCATCTGTAGGGGGTGCTATATCGGCTATATAGTTACTGGCTCCTGTCTTTAACCACTGCTCAGCAAAAGCAGCAAGGCTGTCATAGTCTTCCGTAATTTGCCAACCTTTTGCGAAAATGGCCCAATCCAAAAAGTTCACAATCCCGTCACCGCCATCCGGCCAAACATCAGCTGGTATTTCCTCAAAAAGCCACTGCTCGCACAACACCCCAAGGTCCCGAAAGTCAACTCTGCAATCTAGGTTGATGTCACCGACAGGAGGAAATAGGCAAAGCCCAAACAGGTAGGCCGAGCCGGCGTCGTCATTACGAGGCGACCCCACGAGGGCGGTGGATCCGCTGAGGGCCACGGAGCGGCCGAATAAGTCCCCGGTTGCGGCGTCGGAGGCGGTCAGCTTGGTTTCGGTAATATTGCATGGATCGCTGAAATCGTACAGATACGCCGAGCCGGAATTGGTGCCGGCGTCGTCATCCCAATTCGACCCCACGAGGGCGGCCGAACCGCTGAGGGCCACGGAAAAGCCGAAGAAGTCCCCGGCGGCGGCGTCGGAGGCGGTCAGCTTGGTTTCGATAATGTTGCACGGGTCGCTGAAATCGTACAGGTAAGCCGACCCTGAATCGCTGCCGGCGTCGTCATTACCAGCCGCCCCCACGATGGCGGTGGTGCCGCTGAGGGCCACGGAGAAGCCGAACTGGTCACCAGCTGCGGCGTCGGGAGGCGGTCAGCTTGATTTCGATAATGTTGCACGGATCGCTGAAATCGTATAGGTAGGCCGAGCCAGAGTCGGGCCCGGCGTCGTCATTGGACCACGCCCCCACAAGGGCGGTGGTGCCGCTGATGGCCACGGAGCAGCCGAACCAGTCCCCGGCGGCGGCGTCGGAGGCCGTCAGCTTATCAAGTTCGACTGAGCTAACCGCCAGTGCCGGTAAACTTAAACCTACAACCAAACCGCCCCCTAACAACATTATTAAAACTTTCTTAACCATTTCTTCCATCATTATCATCTCCATCATTATTACCCCATCCGACTATATAGCCATCGCTTTTTAAGGTGATACTTTGAGAACCTCCTGCTGCAATAGCTACAAAATCATTTCCCACCGGAGGTGCCGCCTGGCCAAAAAGGCAGACGACAAGCACTAAAAAAAGCGGCTGAGTCAACTTACGGCTGGCGTTGCGGCTAAGCACCTGTTTCCCTGATACCCTAAAACTTTTGCCTGAGTTACACATTGTTGCTTCTAAAAAACTCTCTATTTATGCGACTCATGCGTTGTTAAAATCTCGCTGGCATTATGGCAAGTCTGGGGAAGGGCTAAAATAACCGCATTTTAGCTGTCCTCCTCTGAGATAGCCAAAAAACACACGCTCCATGTGGGAAACACTAGTATAACAGATTTTCAATATATGTCAAGACAAAAAAGGTTCTTTCAGCCCACTCGCCCACTCAAAACTATCTATTTTAACAATTTAATTCTCCTCATTTTGAGAGTGAAATTTTGTTCAAATGCAAGGCTTGCAGTTTCTCACCGAGCGGAGTCGTACTGTAGTACTTCGAGCATCGGCCGGGGCTGCGTAACGCAGCAGTTGAGCGAAAGGACCGCTCAAAATTACCTATTTTAACACCGATGCATAAATTCAAAAACACTGTGCTATTTTTTACAAATTTACACACAAAAACGGGGCATTTTTTTGCTTTTTGTTCAATTTTTCCGCTTTTTGTTCGTTTTTTCGTCTTTTTTTGAGTTTTTTTTCAATTTTTCACCCCGCTGTTGCTGCCTTCTGTTGCGGCGAAAAATCGTACCAAATGCGCAAGTATGTAGATGCAAAATAAGATTTTTTCAAATTTTTTTTACTCCTCTTAAAATAAACACTTACAAATTTTTCCCCCTTCGAATCGCACGATTTTTCGACTGAAATGCGCAAGTTCATCCAATTATGGGAAGGCATCTTTTTCCTCCCCTCTGAAAAAATTATATATCAGGAGGTTATTTTAATGACCACCGAAGTCAAAAGGATAATTAATACAGTTCTGTGTAATCAGCGGTTAATGTTTTTAATGGAAGAGGCTAAATTATGCAAAACAAACCCAATTTCTTGAATAATCAAATAAACATAAGCTTTTGTTTGACAAAGCATTACGGCAATTTCCATCTCCTCGGACGCTCCAAAAACAAACCCAATCAAAGCCAAACAAACCCAATTTCACCAACACCGACAGCCTCTCTATCATGCAGCTAACTGTGGTAATTTGAAAATGATTGGGGTATTATAACGAAACTAAAATATGAAAGATTGTTCACAAAAGCCTGAAATGTGAAATACAGATTGAAAGGTACTGTCATGGGAATAAGCGAAGAAAAAATAAAGGTTGAGTATGGCATGAACACCACACTTGTAACGCTTGAGTATGATAAGATTCTGGAAGAGCAGCAAATCAATTCCCTGCAGAGTGCTATTATACCAGTAATCGATAAAAACGCCGAAGGAGAGTTAATCTTAAATTTCTCTAATGTCCAGTTTATGTCCTCGTCTCTTTTAGGCCTGTTAGTAAGGATCCATAAGAGAGTTTGTGAGCACGGCGGCCATCTCAAGATTCTGAATGTGAATGCGAATATTTATAAAGTTTTTGAAATTACACGCCTGACAAAAATTTTTGACATTGTTCCGTCTTCCTGATGCCCTCGTTCCTTTACTCTCCGGAGGCGATAAACCGCAAAACCTTGTGTATATACTCCCACCGGATAAGCCTGTAAACCATTATGATTCAGGCAGTTACAGCGAAATAATTTTAGCGCAGCGCAAAACTGAAAACTTTGGCCTGAAACTGATTATCATCATAGTCTTCGATCGAGCTTTCGATAGCTTACTGCCTCGGCAATATGTTCAGCGGCTATTTCCCTGCTGCCGGCCAGGTCCGCTATTGTACGGGCCACCTTGCAGATCTTGTCGTGGGCACGGGCGCTTAAACCGAACTCCGTCATCGCCTGTTTGAGTATCATTTCAGACGGCGAATCGAGCTTGCACAGATTCCTGACCTGCTTGTGACTCATCCTCGCGTTGGTCTGCCCGTCGACCTCGCCGAACCGCTCTTTCTGAACCTCTTTCGCTTTTATAACATCGGCCCTCATCGCAGCCGAGTCGAGCTGCCGTGACTTCGAACGCAGCTTGCTGAAGCTTACCGCCCCGACATCAATATGAATATCAATCCTGTCGACTAAAGGCCCCGATATCTTTGATATGTAGCGTTCTATCTGCCCGGGGCTGCACTTGCACCTTCGAACATCCGTGCCGAAATAACCGCATGGACAGGGATTCATTGCCGCAACTAACATAAACTGCGCCGGAAACCTGATTGTCCCTTTCGCACGCGAGACCGCAATAAAACCGTCCTCGATAGGCTGCCGTATCAGCTCGAGGTTATGTCTCGGAAATTCAGCGAACTCATCCAGAAACAGTATCCCAAAATGTGCCAGTGACAATTCGCCGGGCCGCGGGTTCGCTCCCCCGCCTACCAGGGCCGGACCGCTCGCTGAATGATGAGGCGTTCGAACCGGGCGTGTCGCCAGCAACGACTTGTTTTCACCCAAAAGACCCACCGAAGAATATATACACGTTGTCTCCAGAGATTCCGCCAGGCTCAATGGAGGAAGGATAGTCGCCAGTCTTCTGGCAAGCATTGTTTTACCCGCCCCCGGCGGGCCTATCATCATAATATTATGTCCTCCCGCTGCCGCAATGGTCAACGCACGCTTGACGTTTTCCTGCCCCTTAACTTCCCCAAAATCAACATCGTAATTCGATGCTTCCTTAAAAAGCTCGTCGATATCGACGAATGTCGTCTCAAGGGGCACATCTCCGGTCAGAAATCCCACTGCCTGTGTCAGGGACCCCACACCATATACCTCGACCTGCTCAACAACAGCCGCTTCCTGGGCATTTTCAAGCGGCACGAGCATCTGTTTGAAACCTTTCGCCGCAGCGGTCATCGCCATATTTAATACCCCGTTTACAGGCCGGACCCTGCCATCCAGGGCAAGTTCGCCCAAAATAACAAACTTCTTAAGGTTCGGACTGGCAAGAACCCCCTGCCCTATAAGCATCCCCAAAGCAATCGGCAAGTCAAAGGCCGGCCCAACCTTCTTCACATCAGCAGGAGCCAGATTTACAAGCGACTGTGTTTTGGGGTATTTGTAACCGCTGTTGGTGATGGCACTTCTGACCCTTTCTATACTCTCCTTAACTGCCGTATCCGGCAGACCTACGATGATGGACTTCTCAAATCCTCCGCGCCCGACATCAACTTCAACCTCACAAACAATACCATCGATTCCAACTAAAGTTACACTTTGCAATCTCGCTAACATATGTTGTCTCCCATATTTTTAGATTCGAAAAGTGTATTTTAAGGATTGTCTCTCCCAAGTGCAAGTAATTTTAGCCTGCGATGTTACATTTTTGTAAATTTTCTGCTTTCAGGCAAAAGACTTCTTAAATCAAGCCCCGACGGCAAAAATAAAGCCCCGGCGGCGGCTGAATCTGCCGCTGCCGGGTCTGTTTATTGCTTTCAATCTTTTTTTTCAGATACTACGTGCCG
>CAZTKW010000251.1:0-5622 GCA_964614315.1 uncultured Pirellulales bacterium | reverse complement strand
AACCCTTCAAATTTATTCGTCGAACCGTCCGAAGACGGTATTCGTCGAAAAAAGGCTCAACACTTAATTGGCTTCTCCGCCAAAATGTTGTATTTACATTCTGACAGAAATGATACGCACCGAAAGTGCCGAATAAAAAACATTAAATTTAAGGCTTACCGCAGTAAAGCGTATATTACCGCAGCAGCCGCACTTTCACTGCTTATCTGGCTTAACTGTTAACTTGTCAAAGAACTTTATTTATTCCCAAAATAAACAAGCGGCCAAGCATCGATGCAGCATCTTCACCTGACCACCATAATGCTATTTTACTACATATAATAATATCGTCAATAGAATAAGGTTCAAAAAAATAAAATTTTTTTGTTTTTTTTGCGGTTGGTTATTGCGTGCGGCCGTCAGCGGCTCTAAAATACCATTCTGCGGTTCAATTAAAGGGATTTTTAATGCGAGCTATCCGCCGACAAATCCAGTGGCAATCGCCAAATCGGCCTGGTTTTGCCCTTTTGATGCTGCTAATAGTAGTAGCCATAGGTATGCTGATATACTATTTTGCTCTATCGCCAGTGGATAGAAAGACCGCACGTGAACAAAAGAAATCGCCAGATAAATATCCTTGGGTAGAGGAATGGCGAATCAAAGACCGTAAAGCCAGCGATTCGGTCGAACAGCCGACTTCGGAGGAGCAGCCAAAAATCACAGAAATTCTCGAATACAGCGTAAATGTTCAGGAGAAGCGCAACGACCGAGGTTTAGTAAGTTTTACAATACTACCCGATGGTACAGTAGAAGGCGGATGGGCCGCTGAATACGACACGCTTTCTCCGCGGATGAATTACACCGTGGTGAAGGCCGGTTTCAAAGGTAATACAGACCCTTCAAAAATCTACAGCGATACAGACGGAGAAGATAAATCAAAACTTTTCTTTATAACAAAGGGAAATTTTTTAATACTCGAAACCAACTTCGATAATGGAAAAGTCAAAAACGTCATTGGAAATATCTATGTGACCGGATGGATTAATCCAGACTACAGCGTAACGGGGAAAATCACCATAACCTCAGATAAAAAATCGCTCCAGGCCTTCCACTGGCAAGGACAGCCGCTAAATTAGATAATCATATCGGAGTTAAGTTTATGGCAACTTTCAATTTCAACATCTGATAAAATCAACTATAACCTGCAGAGCGAAATCTAGAATAAAGCCGGCTGGGGCGCTTTAAACAAAGCCTTTTAAGATTTGCATTAAACAGGAATCGGCTTTATCATATAAGCATGGTCCAAACGAAAAAAATAAAGGTAAAAACCAGCGGCAATTGTGATATCGTGGATATTACAGGGCAGGTCAATGAGTTTATCCGTCAATCAGGCATAGCTGAAGGGACAGTTACGGTTTTCAATGTCGGCTCTACGGCAGGCGTTACAACAACAGAATATGAGCCTGGGCTTGTAAACTATGATATAGCAGCGGCGTTCGAGAAGTTTGCGCCGCAAAAGGGACGTTATGAGCATGAAGAGACCTGGCATGATGATAACGGGCATTCTCATGTGAGGGCTTCGATACTGGGTCCTTCTTTGAGCATACCTGTTGTCGATGGAGAAATGACACTTGGGACCTGGCAACAAATTATCTTAGTGGATTTCGATACAAGGCCGCGAACAAGAACGATAATATTTCAGGCAATCAACTAACCGGCGAAGAAGCACAGGTTAACGAGGAACGGCCGGAAAGGCCGATAAATTAGAGTTGACGCAAAAAATCAGAAGGCGTAGAATTTACCGGTGTAAAAAAAGGTAAAAATGGGAATTCGGAGTAAAAAACGGTACAAAACAATAAATAAGAATCCAGTATTTTAGAGGTGCTCGGACCTATGAAAAATTACCGGAAGAAAATGGTTTGTTTATTGGTTATTTGTCTGTTTATAATCGGCTGCGGGCAGCCGGTTCAGGTCGAAGAGCCAACTAAAATAGATGTGGACACTACAATAGGTTCACTTGCAGAGGTGTTCTCATTTGAGTCAATACCGGTCAGTGGATACTCTCTGGTGGGAGGACTGAGGGACACCGGCTCACCGCAATGTCCGCCATCAATCAGAGCTTACCTTGAACAATATATCCTGGGTAAACTGCCCGATACAGATATTGAAAGACTCATCAACAGCAACAATACAGCCGTGGTCTCAGTCAATGGTTTTATACCGCCTTTAGCCTCGAAAAACGAACGGTTCGATGTCAAGGTTACCGCTCTGGCCAGCACGCAAACTACATCTCTGGAAGGCGGGCAATTATTGGGTGCAGACCTTACCGAGGCAAGGATGTTTGGCGGAACTCCAAAAGTTTCTGTTACTGCTGAAGGCCCTGTTTTCATCAATAAAATAACAGAGGGCACACCCCAAAGAGATAAAAAAATTGGATATATTTTAGGCGGCGGAAGGGTACTTAATGATTATGAGTTCTCTCTGGTACTTCGGCGGCCGGATTATAAAATCTCAAGCATTATTCGCAACCTTCTGAACGAACGCTTCGGCAAGGATACAGCCACTGCAATTTCACAAAGTCTGGTTTCATTGAAAGTGCCTGCCAAATACAGAAACCAAAAAGAAAGGTTCATCTCAATAGTGAGAGCAATGTACGTAGTTGATTCGCCGGAAATTAGAAAACAAAGGATACGCGAGTCTATCGGAAAGCTTGCTGTTTCTGAAGAAAAAGATAAATATGAAATCACTCTTGAGACCATAGGCAATGAATGTCTCGACAAATTAGCTGCACTGCTGAATTCGAGCAATGAGCAGGTGCGTTTGCAAGCAGGCAGATGTATGCTTAATCTCGGCAGTGACAGGGGTCTGGATGCTCTTCGGCAAATAGCAATGGATAAAGCATCGCCTTATCGAGTCGAGGCCCTGGAGGCAATAACAAAATCGGCGACCCGCAATGATGCCACTGCAATATCGCGAAGACTCCTTCGGGATGAAGATTTTGATATCAGGCTGACTGCGTACGAAAATTTAAGAGAATTAGATGACATTTCCATAGCAAAAAGTTTCATCGGGCGTAATTTTTATTTGGAGCAAATTACCCAGACCAAACACAAAGCGATTTTTGTTTCCCGCAGCGGTGTTCCTCGAATCGCGTTATTCGGCGCAAGGTTGCGCTGCCGGGACAATGTTTTTATACAGTCCGACAACGGTGAAGTAACAATAAATGCCCAGAGAGGCAAAAAAGAAGTTTCAATTATCCGAAAACACCCGAGGAGACCAAATATAACGATTCAATTGAAAAGCTCTTTTGAAGTTGGTGATATTATCCGGACAATGTGTGAATCTGGGGAGGTGGAGGACTCTTCTAAATTAAGGCCTGGTTTGGGCGTTTCATATGACGAAGCAATAACCATTTTAAAGCAGATGTGTGACAAAGGTGCAATAGAAGCCGAGTTTCGAGCAGGAGGCATGCCCAAAATCGACTAAATTATCAAGATAAAACAGATAGTCGGCCGATAATAATGGTGCGTATTAGCTAAAATCCTATACGCAAATTACGTAACACTATTTTATCCATGTACTTACAGCAGGAGAAAAATGAGACTTGAAAAAATTGCTTTGAACGGATTCAAAAGCTTCGCAGATAAAACAGAATTTTCTTTTGATTCGTCTATAACCGCTATTGTAGGACCAAACGGCTGCGGTAAAAGTAATATTGTCGATGCGGTAAAGTGGGTGCTTGGCGAACAAAGCGTCAAGAGCCTGAGAAGCGGACAGATGGCCGATGTGATATTCAGCGGCAGCAGCAGCAGAAAAGCCGTCGGCACCGCAGAAGTAAGCCTGTTTATTTCCAATACCACGGGACAGCTTCCGATTGAAACCGACCAGGTTCAGATATCCCGGCGGATATACAAAAGCGGAGAAAGTGATTACCGGATAAACAACAAAATCTGCCGTCTTAAAGATATCCGCGAATTATTTATGGACACCGGAGTTGGGGCAAAGGCTTATTCGATTATTGAGCAGGGACAGGTCGAGCAGCTATTAACTTCGTCCAAAACCGACAGGCGCAGCCTGTTCGAAGAAGCAGCAGGCATAAGCAAATACAAAGCTCATAAAAAAGATGCGCTTCGCAAATTGGAGCGGACTGAGCAAAATCTTCTGAGGCTCGCCGATATTCTCGGCGAAGTTCAAAAACAACTTCGGAGCGTGAAACTTCAGGCCGGCAAAGCAAGAAACTACCTTCAATACAGCCAAAGACTCAAAGAACTGCAGGTCAACTACTCACTGGCGGAATTTCATAAAATAAATGCGGACGGTACGGAGAAAAAAACCGCTCTCGACCGAATAGAAGAACAGTTTGCTGTTATTGCAGCCGAGATTGCAAAAAATGACGCTGCAATGAGCAGTCTCGGCAATAAAATAATAGATACTGAGAACCAGATAAATCACACGGACAATCGGCTCGTCACGGCTCAAAGCAAGATTGAACAGCAACTCCAGCGAATCGAATTTCTTCAAGCGAGAATTACCGAACTGCAGGAAAGGAAAAAGGCCGCAAGTGAAAAAATCGAAGAACTACAGGAGCAAAAAAACCTGTTTGCAGAAGATTTGGTGAAATACGATGCTGAGCAGAATAACTGTGAAAAGATGCTTAAAGAAAAAAGCCAGTCCGTCGAGCAGCTTCAGCAAAGCCTGCAAGAAATAAACAAAGAATGCATTTCTCTTGAAGCGGATTTAGAAGATGAGAAATCGGGCATCATCGACATAGTGAGAATGACAGCGCAGCTTCATAATGAGGTACAGAGCATCTCAGTCTATCGGGACAATCTTTCCAGTCAAAAGGACCGTTTGTTCGGCCGGGCAAAAACAACTCACGAAAAACTCGAAGAATTCTTCACCGAAAAAGCACAACACAACGCTCGTTTAGAAGATATCGAAAAGGTACTGAACGAACTGCAGGAGAACTTGGATTCCAAACGCAAAAAAACAGAAGAAATCAAGAACCTTCTCGAAGCGGACAATAAACGACTGGCCCACAGCAAAGAGGCCCGAAGCGCACTGAGCAGTGAGTTGACGGTTCTGACAGATATGGAGAACAGACTTGAAGGCCTTAACAGCGCCGTCAAACATATGCTGTCAAACCGTTCAAATAAATTTGATTACGTCGAAGAAATACTGGCTGATATCGTCGTGGCCGATATCGAATACGCCACAGCAGTCGAGGCAGCCCTTGAGGACCAGACAGACACGCTCGCAGCCAACAATACTAACAGGCTGCTGGCTGATATCGAAACAATCGAAGAACTCAACGGAAGAGTCAATTTTATATGCACGGATAAGACAGAACCTTTTGTAGACAATAAAGACTTGTCGAAACTGCCCGGTGTCAGGGGCAGAGTCATTGAATTCGTACAATACCAGAGCAAATATGCACCATTGGTATGGAACCTGCTTGGCAAAACGATAGTTGTCGATTCAATTGATAAGGCGTTCGAACTTGCTGAAATATTAGGCGATGAATATAAATTTGTTACCTTAAAAGGCCAGTTTTATCGTGCGGGTGGAGCAATAAAACTCGGTCCCTTAGGAAAAACAGCAGGCTTGATATCACGCAAAAGCCGGCTGCATCAACTACAGGAC
>CAZTKW010000250.1:0-5638 GCA_964614315.1 uncultured Pirellulales bacterium | reverse complement strand
TTGAGCCAACGTGGCATGAGATAGAGAGCCGTCCTATTGTTCTTGGGAGGAAGTTTACTATTAAAGACGAGACTCGGCCGGTCTGCCAGATAGACCCTGAACTTCGCGACAAACTCGGACTGGAAAAAGACTGTATCGGGGAATCGATTCGAATAGGGTATAATACATTTCGTATTGTTGGGGTAATAGAGCGGCGGCCAGAATTAGGTTTTGGGGGTGGCGGTCAGGAAAGCTATGAGGTCTTTATTCCTTACAGGATGACTTTTAAATTTGGAGAACCCTGGATATGGGCTCTTGCCGAGAGCAAGACAACGGAAGTTCTGGAAGAAGCCGTCGCAGAGATAAAGTTTTTTCTTCGCAGGATGCGCCGTATCAAAGCTGGTGAGCCGGACACATTCATGGCGGAGTCGCTTAAGAGCGCGATAAAGACGTTCAATGAGATAGCGCTTGTTGTTACGCTGGTGGCCGGCGGTATTGTGGGGATTTCTCTGCTGGTTGGCGGGGTGGGGATTATGAATATAATGCTTGTCTCGGTATCGGAACGGACGCGTGAAATCGGGCTTCGTAAGGCTGTGGGTGCGAAAAAAACTGCGGTACTGGCCCAGTTTTTAGTTGAGGCGGTAGTTTTGTGTTTTGTAGGGGGGCTTGTTGGTGTGGGCATTGGGGAACTTTTAACATTATTGATAACAAAAATAAATCCTGTATTGGACAAGACGTACATTCCGGTGTGGGCAATAATACTTTCGTTTGGTTTTGCGGGTTCTGTGGGGATTTTTTTCGGGATGTTTCCTGCAATTAAGGCTGCCAGACTCGACCCTATTGAGGCTCTTAGACATGAATAAGAAATTTTATTTTAGATGTTGTGTGGTTTTGGTTTTTATTTGCGCGGTGATGGTTTTATCAGGCGGCTGTGAAGGATTTTCTTCTTACGGGGAGTTTTATGAAGTAGAAGCTCCGCCGGAAAAACTGCGAGAGATAGAAAAACTTGAATTGCGTGATATGGAGAGCGAGAAGAAAGACGTGGCGGATGTGAATGAAACAGCGGCCAAAGATGTTGAGCTTACACTGGAAAAGTGCCGGGCGTTGGCACTGGCAAATAACCTTGCCATAAAGGTGCAGCTTATCAGTCCGAGTATAGCAGCTCAACGGGTGAGTGAAGAGGAGGCCCGGTTTGAGGCGGCGTTTAATGCAAGGGCAGGGTATATCAAGACCGACACACCGGTGGCAACGACCCTTGATATTGCCGGCTCGAGTGTTGACTATAGCTATACCAACCTCGGCGTCCAAGTGCCTCTGCATACCGGCGGGACGGTGACATTTGACCTGGCGGACAATCGTGCAAAAACCGACTCCATATATTCAATCTTCAATCCATCCTATGGTTCCGACCTTTCGTTTTCGATAAGCCAACCGCTGTTGCGAAATGCCGGTGAGCGGACTAATACTTACGGCATTCGTATCGCCGAGTATGAGCGACAGATAAGCGAGGCCAGAACGAAACTTGAAATTATACGGATAATATCACTTGCAGACCGTTTTTACTGGCGTCTTTATGCGACCAGAAGAGAATTGGAGGTGCGCAAGAAAGAGTATGATTTGGCGAATGCCCAACTTGAGCAGGCCCGTCGTTTTGTCAATTCCGGTGAGCGTTCTCAGGTAGAGATTGTCCGGGCAGAGGCGGGTGTGGCTGAGAAGCTTGAAGGGATTATTGTAGCCGAGAACAGCGTTCGTGACAGGGAACGTGAGCTTAAGCGGATACTTAATAAACCGCAGCTTGAGATGCAAACACCGACTATATTGATAACCTCTACGGAGCCTGAGCCAGTCCATTATGAATTAGAGGGACAGCGAGCGGTAGAGGCAGCAATTGAGAATCGAATGGAGATGCTTGAGCTGGAGCTGCAAATCGCAGAGGATGTCAGTACGATTGACTTTCGCCGCAACCAGGCACTTCCCTTGGTTACGCTTGATTATACATATAATGTTAACGGGCTGGGAGCGACGCGGAGCGATTCATACGATTTGCTTTTCGACAAGAGATTCGAGGACCATAGGCTGGGAGTTAGTCTGCTGGTGCCTTTAGGAAACGAGGCAGCGAAAAGCCGGTTGAGACAGGCGTTTTATCAGCGCAGGCAGCGATTAGTCACTCAGGAGAACCGCAAAGCACTTATTGAACTTGAGGTTCTCAATGCGATAGACCAGCTTGAAGCAAACTGGCAGCGCATTTTGGCAACGAGACAAAATTCAATTTTATCAGGCAGATTGTTCGAGGCTGAGAGGCGGCAGTTTGAATTGGGACTGCGGACATCTACGGACGTACTTGACGCCCAGACGAAGTTTGCCAATGCGCAAAGCTCTGAAATTCGGGCCCTTGCCGAATATCAAATAGCGGAGGTTGATTTGGCTTACGCGACGGGGACTTTGCTGGGGGCTGCGAAGGTTCGCTGGGAGCCGATTGTTCCTGAATCTGAGATAAATTAAGCTTCGAAAGGTAGTTTGAGGGGGAATTGATTTTGGGCTGAAAATGGGGGTGGTTTTGTGTGTGGGAATTTTGGGTACCCGTATTTTTGGCTCAAAAATCTGGGTGGGTGTTTTAAAAACGTCAAAAAAACGAAAAAAAAACGACAAAAAGTTAACGAAAAGCGGAAAAAATGAACAAAAGCAAAAAAAATTGAAAAAGAAGTTACAAAAAGACGTGCTTTATAAGCATTTAAGCAGCGGTGCCTTCAGGCACGTAAATAACAGGCGGCGGAAGACAGGAAATGAGGGACAGGGAAAATTTATAAAAAAATTCAAAATTTTTCTTGACATCTTTACAAATGTAGAGTAAGCTCTAAAGAAGTAAAGATAAGGAGATTGTCATGGGAAAAAAACAATACGAACTTACCGAAGGCGAATGGGCGATATTAAAGGCTGTGTGGGAGAAACAGCCGTGCGCAGCTCCTACCGTACAGGAGGCTCTTGAGAAGGAAAAGGGGTGGACGTACAGCACGGTCAAGACAATGATGGACCGAATGGCGGACAAGGGGCTTTTGAAAATGGAAAAGATTCGCAATCTTTACCTTTACCGGCCGGCGATTACACAAAAGGAGGCACAAAACAGCGAGATTATGCGGATGATAAAAAGGGCGTTCAACGGGGCCCTTACGCCGATGATGCAGTTTCTTGTGGAAAATAATAACCTTTCCAGGAAACAATTGAGTGAGCTGGAAGCAATGATAAAAAGCAAGAAGGGTAAAAAAGAAAAGTAAAAATAAACAGGCGTCTTAATAAGCGGAGATTGAATTATGAATGCGATATTAGAGGGGATTAATTCGGCGGGCAGGGCGTTTGTGGAGTTTGCAGGGCCGATGCTTGTCCAGTCGAGCGTGCTGATAGCGATTTTGCTGATAGGCGATTTTCTGCTGCGGCGGAAAGTGCGGGCGGTTTTGCGGTACTGGCTTTGGATGCTGGTATTGGTGAAGCTGGTTTTGCCGATTTCGCTGACGACGCCGATGAGCCTGGGACAGTGGTTTGGGGGACGGCTTGAATATGTGCAGGCAGATTATGAGCCGGCTGTTGTAAGTCCTAGATCTATTCCGCGGCCGGTGGAAATGGAGCAGGAGTTTGGGCAGGTGGAAGCCGAGCCTGCCGAGGTGAGCGGGGAGAGATTGACATCATTGCCGGCGAGGGAGGTTGGGCCAGCAGAGACGGCGGAGGCTGCTGAGGCGGCGGTTGTGATAACGCCGGTAACGTGGGAGGGGTGGTTGCTTTTGGGTTGGCTGGCTGGTGTGACGGCGATGGGATTATTATTGGTTCAGCGGGCGATTTTTGTGATGGGGCGTGTGGCCCAGGCCGGGGGGGTCTACGGGCTGATGGGTGAGACGCTGAAGTACTGCTGCGGGCGGAGGGGGGTGAAGGGGGACATCGGTTTGTAGGTAGCGGCGAATGCGACAAGCCCGGCGGTGTGCGGTTTGTTTCGGCCGGTAATATTGGTGCCGCAGGATTTGGGGCCGAATTTAGGGGCGGGGGGGCTGCGGGTGGTTTTGATGCATGAGCTTGCGCATATCCGGCGGGGTGATTTGTGGGTCAATTTAGTGCAGACTGTTTTGCAGATTGTCTATTTTTATAATCCGCTGCTGTGGGTGGCTAACGCGGTGATACGGAGGGTGCGAGAGCAGGCTGTTGACGAGGCGGTGCAGGTTGCGATGGGAGAGAAGGCCGGGGAGTATCCGGAGACGTTGGTTAGGGTGGCGAAGCTGGCGTTTGAGCGGCCGGCACTGAGCCTGCGGCTAATCGGGGTTGTCGAATCTAAGAGTACATTGCAGTCAAGGGTGCGGCGTATGCTTGAGCGGCCGATACCGAAAAGCGCAAAACTTGGCTTTCTCGGGCTGGCTATGATATTAGTTATTGGCTCCATCCTGCTGCCAATGGCGAAAGGTGAAGAAAATAAAGAATTATTAAGAGGCATAGATGAAAAGCTAAATATATCAGATAAAGCTGGAGAGTTGGTAATTAACTCGCTATTCATGGAGCCTCCAGATGGTAAAAGCTTACTGGGAAATAACAGTGCAATACTTTCCGTAGGAGTAACCAATAACTCTCAAAAAGAAATCTATCTGGGCCTCGAATACTATACAGATTCTGGCAGAGTAGCAAAATTATTTTCTCCAGGAGCCTCAAGCCTAGCTCAAATCTGTAGGGCTACTCCAAACTATCATGGGCAAATGGAATTTCCAATACGGTACAACCGCTTTGTTAAGGGCGGATATGTAAAAATTACTTTGGCAAAATGCTCAGGTAACCAATTGAAAGAGACTACGTTGGCATTTTTACCAGTTGATTCAGAAGTGTTGCATGAAAAGAAATATATTATTTTCCCACGCGAAAAGGAAAAGATCATAGATTTTGGACTTACACCGGAAAGAACGGCTGTGGGGTTTGAGGGGGGAGATGAAATTATGAGCAAGTTTTTTTCATATGTGGATAGTAAAATTGAACAACTGGCGCCCGATTATCCTCAGCTTGTCGAATGGGATGTGAAGAAAACTGAACCTCAATGGTGGCGTCCCGGAAAGATGCTAACTGCTAAAGAATTGGTGTATAATCATGCTTTGTCCCCAAGTAAGTCATCTAACTACAGTGATTGGTATGGACAAAACGGCTGTCACGTTGGAATCAGCGTTTTTACTGAAGAAGAATGGAATCGCTTAGAAGGCCCTGGAATTAAAACAGAAATATTTGGCTTGCGGATGGGACAGTTTTTTGTGGTTGCAACGGTTATAACAGAAAAACCGGAAGTTCCTGAACTGGAGCAAAAAATCAATGATATAATTCGCTCGGCTGTTATTAATACCAACCAGAATTCCGCTGTGGGGGTTGAGGGGGGAGATGTAACCGCACAGGAACTTGCTTCCCAAGCGGCCGTTCTAATGAACAGAGGAGATTTCAAAGAGGCTCAGAGGCTAATAGCAGAGGCAGTGAAGCAAAAACCTGACTTTGCAGAAGCCTGGGTGGGGTTAGGCATGAGCTTCGTAAAACTTGGTAATGACAAAGAGGCAAAGAATGCGTATGAGACGGCGCTAAGAATACATTCTAAGCGGTATGCTCGGCAACCAAACCCAAATGAGCTTTTGCAGCAATCTTATGTTCTGTTCCT
>CAZTKW010000249.1:0-5679 GCA_964614315.1 uncultured Pirellulales bacterium | reverse complement strand
GACCTGTTTTTTTTCGCGGGGAAAGAGTTGGTAAAAATGGAAAAACATTTAAGATATTTAAGTTTAGAACAATGATTCCTGACGCTGAAAAAAAAGGAGGGCCTTCTACTGCCAGCGACGATCCGAGATTAACTAAGATTGGCAAGCTCTTAAGGAGCCATAATTTAGACGAACTGCCTCAATTGATAAATATTCTAAAAGGAGAAATGAGCTTTGTTGGCCCTAGGCCAGAGGTTTCTTCTGAGATAGAAACTTATGAACAAAAAACCAAAAGAATAATTTTGAGTGTTAGGCCGGGAATGACTGATTTAGCTACTTTAGCTAATCTTCACGAAGAGGAAATCCTTAAGGGAAGTAAAAATTCTCATCAAACCTACAGGGAGAAAATAAAACCAGAAAAGATCAAATTGGGCTTGGAGTATATAAAAAAACAATCTTTTTGGCTCGATATTAAAATATTGGTTAAAACCGTTAAAACTGCTATTTTTTAAAAACCTTAGTTCTCCAGTTTTTGTAAAAAAGAGAATTTAACCCACTTTTTTTGTTGATTTTCTAGGATTTATTAGCTATACTAACTAATAAATTATGAATTATTCTCAAATTTCAGGAGAGATTAGAAGAAGGGTCTTGAAAATGATTTACAGATCTAATGGGGCCCATATTGGGTCTTCTTTATCTTGCGTTGATATTTTGACCGTTCTTTATTTCAAGATATTAAAAATTGATCCGAATAATTCTTTGGCTGAAGAAAGAGACCGCTTTCTTTTAAGCAAAGGGCACGCAGTAGCGGCCTTAGATGCTGTTTTAGCTCGGCGAGGATTTTTTCCAGAGGAGGTTTTGGATACTTATTGTCAAGACGGAACAAAGTTAGCTGGTCATTCTACCAGACAAGCTGTTCCCGGGATAGAAGTTTCTACCGGTTCTTTGGGCCACGGGCTTTCAATGGGAAACGGAATGGCTTTTTCCGCCAAAAATGACGGCAAGAATTATCGGATTTTTGTTTTAATGTCAGACGGCGAATGCCAAGAAGGGTCGGTTTGGGAAGCCGCTCTATTTGCCAGTCATCACAGATTAGACAATTTAATTGGCATTATTGATTATAACGAGCTTCAGGCATTGGGAAAAACGAACGAAGTTTTAAATTTAGAACCTTTAGTTAAAAAATGGCAGGATTTTGGCTGGCGGGTTAAAGAAATTAACGGCCATAATTTTTCGGAGATTGAGACTGCTTTTTCCGAGATTCCCTTTAAGGCGGGAAAACCAAGTTTAGTAATTGCTCATACCGTAAAAGGAAAGGGGATTTCTTTTTTAGAGAATAAATTAGAGTCTCATTATAAGCATTTTACAGAAGAAGAATATCAAAAAGCTCTGAGAGAGTTAAAATGAGAAATACTTTCATTAAAACCTTAACAGAGTTAGCCGAAAACGATGAGAACCTTTATCTTCTGACCGGCGATTTAGGCTTTTCAGTTTTTGAAAATTTTGCCAGTAAATTTCCAAAACGTTTTATTAATTGCGGGGTGGCAGAACAAAATATGATAGGGGTAGCAGCCGGTTTGGCTCTAAGTGGGAAGAAAGTTTATGTTTATTCGATTATTCCTTTTATAACTATGAGATGTTTTGAGCAGATTAGGAATGATATTTGTTACCAAGATCTTGATGTAAAAATAATAGGAATTGGTGGAGGTTTTTCTTATGGTGTTTTAGGCGCTACCCATTACGCGCTTGAAGATATAGCAATTTTAAGGTCTCTTCCTAATATAACGATAATTTGTCCGGCAGATTCAGTAGAAACTGAATTGTTAATTTTAAAGTCCTACCAAACCAAAAAGCCAACTTATATCAGATTGGCCAGAAAAACCGAGAAAACGTTATATAAAACAAAACCAGAATTAGAAATAGGCAGACCTTCCGTTTTAAAACAAGGAGAAGATGGAGTGATTATTACTACGGGCGTTCAGACCGGTTTCTGCATGGAAGCGGTTGAGGAATTAAAGCGCGCGGAATGTAATTTAAAATTACTGAATTTACACACCTTAAAGCCGGTCGATAAAAAGTTCTTATTGAGAGAAATAGGAAAAATAAAAAAAGTTTTTGCCATAGAAGAACATAATATTATCGGAGGATTAGGCTCGATTATAGCGGAAATATTAGCTGAATCTGACTGGCAGGGAGATTTCAAGCGTTTGGCTGTCCCGGACGAATATCCTTCTAAAATAGGAAGCCAGGAATATTTAAGAAAAAGGTATCAGCTTGAACCAAAGGGAATAGCCGAGTTTATTTTAAAACAAATAAGATAATATGAGATATAAAGTCCCTTTCGTGGGTTACAAAATACAATATCAAAATTTGAAAAAAGAAATAGATTTAACTATTCAAGATGTCCTCGGGCGGGGAGATTTAATTTTGCGGGAAGATGTAGAAAAATTTGAGAAAAATTTAGCAGATTTTGTTGGCGTAAAATACGCTGTTTCTTTAAATAGCGGAACTGACGCCTTGTTTTTATCCTTGAAAGCAGCCGGGATAGGAAAAGGAGACGAAGTTATCACCGTTTCCCATACCTTTATTGCTTCTATCGTAGCAATAGTTCAGGTTGGAGCTAAGCCAATTTTGGTTGATGTGGGTAAGGATTTTTTAATGGACGTGGATAAAACAGAAGAAGCGATTACCAAAAAAACTAGAGCAATTATGCCGGTTCAGCTCAACGGGAGAGTTTGCGATATGGAAAAAACAATGGAGATTGCTGAAAAACATAATTTAATTGTAATTGAGGATGCCGCTCAGTCCTTAGGAGCAAAATTTAATGGAAAAAGGGCTGGTTCTTTCGGCTTAACGGGTTGTTTTAGTTTTTACCCGGCGAAGATTCTTGGCTGTTTTGGAGATGGAGGAGCAATGACGACAAATGATTCGGGGATTGCCGAGAAAGTCCGTCTTTTACGGGAACAAGGCCAGAAATCAAAAACCGAAATATCTTGTTATGGCTGGAACTCCAGATTAGATAATTTGCAAGCGGCAATATTAAATGTTAAATTTAAATATTTGCCGAAATGGATAGAAAAAAGAAGGGAAATTGCCGAGATTTATAATAATGGACTATCTGAAATTTTTGGAATAGAGCTCCCGCCGGCGCCAAACTCAGACGAGAAGCATTTTGATGTTTTTCAAAACTATGTGATTAGGGCTGAAAAAAGAGATGAGCTTTTTAAATATTTAAAAGAAAAAGGAGTGGAGACCTTAATTAAAGACCCGATTCCAAATCATTGGCAGAAAGAGCTTGGCCTTTCTCATTTTGAACTTCCCTATACTGAACAGCTTGCCAAAAAAGTTATCTCCTTGCCAATGTACCCCGAGCTTACAAAGGAACAGGTTGAATATACGATAAATTATATCAAAGATTTTTATAAAAATTAATTCCAACTAAATGTTTAAATTTTTAAAGAGAACAGCCAAAACCAGAATATTATTTTTTCTCACCGCCGATATTTTTTTTATATTTCTTTCGGTTTTTTTGGCTTTTTTCTTAAGGTTTGAGGGAAAGATACCGAGTCAATATTTTGAAGGAATTCTACCGGGAATGATTTTTTTGACTTTGATTTTTTGCCTGCCGATTTTTTATTTTTCCCGTCTTTATTCTTTTTCCTGGTCTTACGTAAGCGCCAGCGAATTAATATCTTTAACAAAAGCAATAACCCTAAGTTTTCTTTTATTAGGAGTCTCTCTTTTTATTCTGAGGGACCAATCAATTTTTCAAGGATTTCCCCGTTCAATCCTTATAATCAGTTATTTTTTGCTGTTTATTTTTTGCGGTGGAATTCGTTTTGCCAAGAGAGTTTATTTAGAGTTATTTACAAATAGAAAATCAGAAAAAGAAAGAAGGAAAACCTTAATTGTCGGCTCTGGGGATGCCGGTGAACAGATTTTGAGAAGTATTTTGAGCTCAAAATACAGTCCTTATTTGCCTATGGGTTTTGTTGATGACAATTCAACAAAACAGGGCGTATTGATTCATGGGATAAAAGTTTTAGGGAAAATTGAAGCTCTTCCAGTGATTATTCAAGAAAAACAGATTGAACAAATAATTATCGCTTTGCCCTCAGCCGGTTCTCAAATTATTAAAAGGGCGGTTGAGCTAAGTAGAAAGGCGGGCATTAGAAGCGTTAAGGTCGTTCCTTCAATGGCCGAAATAATCAATGGAGAGGTTTCAATAAGAGACCTTAGAAAAATTCAAATTAATGATTTGCTTGGAAGAGAACCGGTTAAGTTGGACGCAAAGGCAATTGAAAGTTTTATCAAAAATAAAATTGTTTTGATTACTGGGGCGGCCGGTTCTATTGGTTCAGAACTTTCAAGGCAAGTAGCTAAATTCAAGCCATCTGTAATTTTATTATTAGATCAGGATGAAACCGGCATTTTTAACATCTCAGAGGAGTTAAAAGTTAAATTTCCTTATCTGAAAATTCAGTCCCTGATTGCCGATATTAGAGATGAAGAAAAAATAAATCAACTTTTTAATAAATTCAGGCCAAAAGTAGTTTTCCATGCAGCCGCTTATAAGCATGTTTATTTAATGGAAAAAGAGCCCGACGAGTCGGTAAAGAACAATATTATTGGGACGGAAGTTGTTGCTGAGAGCTCATTAAAATTTGCCGCAGAAAAATTTATTTTTATTTCTACAGACAAAGCGGTAAAACCAACGTCAGTAATGGGAGCAACTAAAAGGGTAGGGGAAATGATATGCCAAACGTTTAATCAAAAAAAATCTACGAGATTTATTTCGGTTCGCTTCGGAAATGTTTTAAATAGCAGAGGAAGCGTAATCCCAATTTTTAAAAAACAGATTGGGAACGGTGGGCCGGTTGAGGTTACCCATCCCGAGATGAAAAGATATTTTATGACTATCCCGGAAGCCTGCCTTTTAGTAATGCAGGCCGGGGCGATGGGAGAAGGCGGAGAAGTTTTTGTTTTGGACATGGGAAAACCGATTAAAATTTTGGACTTGGCAAAAGAAATGATACGGCTTTCTGGCTTTGAACCGGACAAAGATATTCCCATAGTTTTTACTAAACCTCGTCCGGGAGAGAAGTTTTTCGAAGAAATTTTAACAGCCGAAGAGGGAACAATAGCCACTCAAAATCAGAAAATTTTTAAAGCAAGACTTTCAATCGTTGATGAAAATAAATTAAAGAATAATTTAGAGGCATTAAAAAAAGCAGCGGAAGAGTCGGATTTCCAAAAAATAAAAAGCATTTTGAAAGAATTCGTTCCTTTTTATAGGACTTGATTTTTTTAGAAAAATATAATAAAATATCATCGCGGATAGAGAATAAAAAAGAGCATAAAAAAGAGCATAAGACGAGATCATTGGCGATAAAAGAAGAGAATTATTTAAAATCTTTAAAAAATAAAGAAAGGATTAAACAATACATCGCGGGGTGGAGAAGTAGTATCCCGCTAGAAGCGGGACCCATAACCTCTATCTATGGCTTATATTACTTACATTCTTCACAGTCCTAAATATGATAGGTATTATATTGGCTATACTAACAATCTTAAAATGAGATTGAGACAACACAATGATGATAAGTTTTCTTGGACAAGAACGTATAGACCCTGGATTGTATTATATAAAAAAGAGCATAAGACGAGATCATTGGCGATAAAAGAAGAGAATTATTTAAA
>CAZTKW010000248.1:0-5692 GCA_964614315.1 uncultured Pirellulales bacterium | reverse complement strand
TATGGATGTGGAAACCTCCGAAGCCGGCGTCGTGGAAAAAACCGGCGAGGTCTATCCGAGGCTTTATGTTACGGGTATGTCCGTCTGCTCCGTTTATAATCTGCCGAGAATGGGACCGATTTTCGGCGGAATGCTTGAGTCGGGCAGGAAAGTTGCCGGTTTAATAAATGAAAAAATGTAAGCTTCCAACGCGAGAACAGTGCTTCGAGATAATAAAAGAGTATCATGTTCCGCTGCGAATCTTAAAACATAGTTTGGCCGTTGCTAAACTGGCTGTTTTCCTGGGGGAACGATTAAAAGAAAAATCTGTCCACGTTGATGTTGAACTGGTGGAAAGGGCCGGTTTGCTGCACGATATTGCAAGGGTCTGCGACTTTGACCGGCTGGACTGCAGCAAATTAGAGCAAAAAGTTACCGAGCGGGACAAAGCAAAATGGTCCCGGATAAGGGCAAAGTACAAAAAAATTGGTCATGAAAACGCCGCTTATGAGATTTTAAAAGAAAAATATCCCGGGCTCGCCGTAACTATAAAAAAGCACAGATATATGGGTATGCTGGACGAAATTACAAGGCCGGCTGCGTGGGAGGAAAAACTGCTCTATTATGCGGATATGAGGGTTATGCACGACAGGATTGTACCGTTGGAACAAAGACTAAAAGACGGCCATAAAAGAAACGTTCATTTGCACGGAACGAAAGCTCAAAGTAAGATTAACACAGCCAAAGTTGACCCTTTAATTTATAGTTTAGAACAGGAAATCTTTGAAAAAACAGGTTTGAACCCTCTTGAAATCACCGACCAGTTCATCGACTTGTACTCAAACAACACACAGGACAAAGATTAAACCGCCGTTTTTTTCCAGGAGATTCGCTGTGTGGCCCTCAGACCTGATATGACCGTAACTACCAGCATAAGCAAAAACGTTACCGTCGCAAACCAGTATCCCCACGCGGCCGTCTGAACGTGGGCGGCCTTTATTATCACTGTTCCGATAGCGAATGACTGCAAAAACATCTTGATTTTGCCGGAAACTGTCGCTGCAAAATTTATTCCCCTGGCCTCGGCAATATGACGAAGCACCGTTACATAAACTTCTCTTAAAATTATAATGCCAGCTACCGACCACTGCATTAAGGCTGTAACTACAGGGCTAAAATCAAAAAGTTTCGGCTCTCCGATTATGGCAAAGCAGATAAAAGCCCCGCAGACAAGGACTTTGTCAGCCAAAGGATCCAGCATTCGGCCGAACTTGCTGGCAACATTCAGCTTCCTTGCAATGGCGCCGTCAACCATATCCGTCAGACCGGCTATGACAAAAAGGATAAAGGCAATATCGAGAAAACCCGGAAAGGGAACTTCACCCTGAGTGTAGAATCGCGGTGAATAAAGTATCATAATCAGGACAATGACGGTTAATACAAACCTGCCAAAAGTCAGAATGTTCGGAATAAATCTCAGCATAAGATAAAGTTTACCGATTTATAAATTCTATAACAAGAACAATATCGTACTAAAAGGTAAAATTTCCAGCGGAATTTACTTCTGTCAGAAATACAAATCGATACTAAATCTGCTCAACGATTAAGTCATAGTCTTTCGTATCAATAACTTTAGTATTGATAAATTGTCCCGGCTTTGCCCTGCAGTTTTTTATAAAGCAGACACTGTCGATATCCGGAGCCTGTCCGTAGTAGCGCCCCCGCCTGCTTTGGTTGTTAACAGAATCAACCAGGCAGACAAGTTCGGTGCCGATTCTCTCTCTGTTCCTGGCAAAAGCGATTTTCTGCTGGGTGAGCATCAATTCTTCGACCCGCTGTTGTTTTATCTCTTCCGGTATCTGTCCGGCCATCTCAGCCGCCGGTGTACCGGTTTCTCGATAGTATTCAAAGCACCCAAGCGCATCAAATTTCGCCCATTCGAGAAATTCCAAAAGCTCAGCGAACTGCTCGTCGCTCTCGCCGGGAAAACCAACTATCACAGCCGTTCTCAGCACAATATCCGCAATATTGGCGCGGACTTTCTCAATCAAACGGCAAATGCCCTCTCTGCTGTCGCCGCGACGCATATCTTTCAAGATTTTGTCGTTTATATGCTGGATTGGAACATCGAAATAGTGAACGATTTTCTCACTACCGGCCACTGCCTCGATAAGAGCCTCTGTAATCCCAGCCGGGTATAGATACATCAGCCGAATCCACTTCAGGGAGGCGACTTTTTCAAGCTCAGCCAATAGACCGACCAGCCCGTCTTTAATTTTCAAATCCCGCCCGTAACTGGTGCTTGTCTGAGCAATGATATTCAACTCGACCGCCCCTGCACACACCAACTCGGTTGCTTCAGCCACAACAAGCTCTGCAGGTTTGCTCCTGAATCGCCCTCTGATTCCCGGTATTGTGCAAAAAGAGCACTGCTGGTCGCAGCCTTCACTGATTCTAAGATATGCCCAATGCCCCGGCGTAATGAGCAATCTGGCTCTGTCGTCGTGAATTATGTTGTCGATATTACCCGATGGCCCTTCGAGAAAAACCCCTCTTTTGTCGGAATGAATAGTTTCTTCGATTATTTGAGCTATTGAATCCCGCTGACTTAGTCCGACAATAGCATCAATTCCATCAGATTCGTTAAATAACTCCGCACCTAATCGTTGAGGCAAACAGCCGGCAACAATTACTTTTTTTACACTGCCTTTGTTTTTGCAATTCACAGCCTGCTTAATCGCTTCAAGAGCCTCGGTTTTGGCGGGGGCTATAAAACCGCACGTATTAACCACGACGACATCGGCATTGTCTGGCTCTGCGGTAATAAGAAAACCGGCACTGGCAATTTCACCCAACATCTTTTCACTGTCGACTATGTTTTTCGGACAGCCCAGGGCAACAAAACCAACGGTTATAGATTTTTTCCTTTTCATAACACAAAAATACCAAAAAACCGCGATTTGGTCTAATATATTAACCGCAAACAGCCAAAAACTCCGATGCTAAAGAATATACCTTGCAAAGCAAACAGAACAAATATATAATATTTATCACGTTTAGGGAGTGGTTGGATGTGTGATTATGGGTGATAACCGCCGAAAAACCGGCCACAGTCGTAGAATAACTGCGGTATTGGCTATCCTGTTTATACTGCTAAGCGGCGGCTGTGGAGACTTCTTTGCACAAAAACCCTCCGAACTCTATTCCAAAGCCATTCTAAAAGAGTTAGAGCAAATCAGGACCGTATCCGACCCAAATATTCACGTGCCGTATATATACAAAGAGCCCCCTGCAATTCTCGAAACCAACGACGGCGTAAGTCTCTTTTATTTCACACAGCACCACACTGTTGACAAACTCGCCGTTCTTATTACAGAACAGCTCGGCTATGTAGTCAGCCAAAGCCCCGCCACAAACCAGTTGATAATCGAGTGTCCGACCCCTGAAGAGGCCGGAATGGTTATTGAGTTCCTCGGAAGAATCGATGTCCCGCCAATTCAGGTAAAAATAGACTGCCTCATATCCGAACTTTATGCCGACCTGACGATGGACCGGGAAACCACCTTAAAAATAGAAGATCTCTTTGGCGCGAATATTTATCTCGGCGGCAAAACCGTCGGAGAGGTATTAAAGCCCGCTTTTCCCGGCGCTTCTTTACGCGAAGAGGCCCGCGCAATGATGGGACTTAAGGTCGGATACGTCGATGAGGATTTTATTGCTCTCGTTGACCTGTTAGTTTCCAGGGGATACTTAAAAATCCTCATGAACCCGACGCTTGAAGTTGTAAACGGCCAAACTGCAAAGATTGAAGCCAGAGACTATGTCCCCCTGCCCAAAGAAGTGGAGGTGATAAGTAACGGCCTGATATATCCGTATATGACTACCGAATATCAGTGGGTCATGGATTCTCTCGAAATCACGCCTCACGCCTTCGCCGATGGATATATCGGCCTGGAAACAACCGCACAGATTGGCTCAAAATCCACACCCGAAGGCGTAAAGCAAATACCTATAATCACCGAGCGAAAGGTTACAAATAAGGAAAACCGAATAAGGCATGGTGAAAGCTTAATCATCGGCGGTATAAGAAAAAGCGAAGAACGAGATGTTATCAGAGGTGTGCCGGTACTAAAAGACATACCACTGCTGGGTATTTTGTTTTCGAGCAGGGATTTTGAAGAGAGGGCTAAGGAAGTTATATTCATAATAACTCCGACTATTTCCACCGGCGGCATGTCAAACGAGGAAATGGTGGAAAAAATCAGAAAAAAACACGAGCCGCCTTCTATCTATGACGTCTTGGATACCGAAACTTACGAAAACGAGGAACAGTCCAGAACCGAACAAGCGCGCCTTAAAGCCGAGGCCGAAGACGCTCTGCTCCAGGCCGAGGCGGAAAAAGCAAGAGCCCAACGCTCTATCATAATAGCAAACCAACGGGCTCAAAAAGCAAGGACTGAAGCCGAAAAAGCAAGGGCTGAAGCTGAAAAAGCAAAAGCTGAAACTGAAAAAGTCGAGCTAATGCTCAAAGAGTTAAACAACAATCTCAGCAGTTCCGCACAAGAAGCGGAAAATAACAAAAGCAGCCAATAGAATCTTTTTCAAATCAGCTCTCTGTCGGCCGATAGTCAATAATTGACAATAAATGACCCTTGAATTTCCTGCTATAGCCTATTGACAATTCCGTGAACTTATGGCATACTAAACAATGTGTTCTGAACCTAATCAATATTTATATTTTAATTGGGAGCGAATAAATGGATGATGATTTTGATATCAGTGATATTCCTATGCCGGACGATACCGATGAGCCGATTTCTTTAGATGATGAAAAGAGCATTCCTTTTGATAACGACCCCGGCGGCACTGGGGTCTCCCATGCCCCTTTAACTTTAGGCGGCGGGGCCGCGGCAGAGCCGGCCCAAATCAAAATGCCGGCGCCGGTTGTAAAAAAACCCACTGAGAAAGTAGTGTCCTCAGACCGAATCACGGGAGTGAAAACTTTCTTTACCAAGCTTCACGCCGGCAGTATCGACTTTCTAAATGAGCAAATCAGAGTCTGGTTAAAGGAAAACCCCGGTGTTGTTATTAAGCGGACCGACATTGTCACCGGTGATGTGGCGGCAAAAAAAACCGAGCCAAACCTTATAATTACCGTTTGGTACTAAAAATAAACCTGCTTAAAACCGGTTTACTGAGTTTCTCCAGACAGCCAAAAAGCTGTAAGCTATAGGCTTGCAGTTCCTTTTTGTGCGCCGGGCACGGCGCATATCTTATAGGGTGAAAGTTGCTTACGGGCCGTGATTAGCGGAACCGTTAGCGGCCTATACGCTTGGTGCCAACCGCAAGTTCTTCAATCCACAGTGTTTGTGCATGAGGCAAAAGTCCGGGACCAAAATATGGAGTCACAATAAACTCTTGGGTTTGTTTTTGCGGCGTCCGAGGAGATAAAAATTGCCGTAATGCTTTGTCATAACTGGCCTTACGCTATTTTGAGTGTTGAGAAAATTGGTTTGTTTTGCATAAAAGACTCATAGCCACTAAGGCACTAAGACTCGAAGAAAATAAGAGATTTAATTTTAAAAGAGCACGAAGAAAAGCAAACACGAATACCTAAGACACAGGACTACTTTTTTTAAGTAGGGAGGGAAAAGAGGCCTCCCTATAATTAGATGGACTTGCGCATTTCGATCGAAAAATCACTCAATCCGCT
>CAZTKW010000247.1:0-5704 GCA_964614315.1 uncultured Pirellulales bacterium | reverse complement strand
AAATCAAAGACTGAAAAGCAAAAGGCAAAGATAACGAACCAATACCAATTGGATGGGATTATACTTGTTTGCCAGGACTTGATTTGTATAATGCCGGTTCGGCAATAAACCAATCCCTCACCAAAGGCCCGGCCGGTTCAAACTACCTGTTTTAACATTTGACCAGCCAGCCGTTAACCCTTACCGAGCGCAGCCCGCTAAAAATTGCCTGTTTTAACAACGATGTACGAATATAAAAACACCATACAAATTTACATAAAAAAGCGACTTGCTTTTTCGCTTTTTTTTCCTTTTTTCCGCTTTTTTCCTAAAAACCCGCTCTTTCTTTCCCCTTTTTTTCCTTTTTTCCCCATAAATAAAAGCCCTTCACCTTTGATTCAACTCACCGCTGTTGCGGCGAAAAATCGTACCAAATGCGCAAGTATGCAAAAGCAAAACTAAATTTTTTTCAAAATTTTTTTTACTTCTTTCCAAATATAAACTTATAAGCTTTTCCGCCCTTCAAATTGCACGAATTTTCGACCGAAATGCGCAAGTTCCTCTAATTATAGGGAGGCATATTTTCCCTCCCCATTATAAAATTGTAGGAGGCTCTTTTGATAACTACAAAACCCACAATACGATATACGAAATACGCAGTACGCACGACGAGTAAATTATGCAAAACAAACCCAATTTTTCAAACAACCCAATTAACATAAATCCAGTTATGACAAGCTATTATAAACAAAAAACGCCACTTCGCCCTCCGCCAAAACAAAGCCAATCAAACCCAATTTCTGCCCCGGATTTTCTTGCGTGCCGCTTGTTGACCGGGCAGACAGAAGCAATAAATACTTGTTTCTAACTTCAAAAGGATTTTATGAGGAAAAGCTTATGGTAAAACCCTAAGCTTAAGCAGGATTGTCCTTGTTTGTTAAAGTTGTGTTTGTATAATGTCGGTTCGTGAATTACCGGTTGGTTTAGAGAACGGATTATGAGTAAAAAAAAGATTTTGAATAGTGTTCTTGCAGCCATATTAGCCACAGGGCTTTTGACGCCGCCGGCGAAGGGGTGTTTTGCGGTTGTGGTTGGCAAGAACGCTTCGAGAGACGGAGCAGTTCTGCTGGGACACAATGAGCAAAATGACGGACAGCGGTTTTTGAATTTCAGGAAAGTACCGCGGATTGAACATAAAGACGATAAAATGATAACTCTTCGAGGCGGGGCGCAGATACCGCAGGTGAAAGAGAGCTATTCATTTCTTTGGTCGGAAAATCCCGGCTTGACCTACAGCGATGCTTACTTCAACGAGTGGGGCCTGGCCGTTGTGAGCGACGGTTGTCCGGACAGGGAAGAAGAACTGGAAAAACTTGAGGCAGAGGGGCAATTAGTTAAAGGCGGTATTTCATATATGCTGCGCAGGCTCATCGCTGAACGGGCGAAAACAGCCAGAGAGGGCGTAGAAATAGCAGGTGAAATCATCAGGCAGGTAGGCTACCCGAGTTCGCGGACATTAGTAATCGCAGACCCTCAGGAAGCGTGGCTGTTATCGATAAGCAGGGGTAAGAACTGGGTTGCACAGCGGGTAGGAGATGACCAGGTTGTGCTTTTGCCGAATGTCTATATCATCGGCGAGATTAATCTGCAAGACAAAGACAATTGTCTTGCTTCGCCGGGCCTTGTCGAGAATGCAATTAAGAAGGGATGGTATAACCAGTCGGATAAATATCCGTTCAGCTTCTGCAGGGCCTATTCGCAGCCGCGCGAAAGTCTTCTGGATCTGCGTCAGTGGCGCGGGCAGTCTCTGGTGACGAAAAAACGAATTAAGGAAGAGCCCGACCGCCAGCTTCCTTTCTCAGTAAAGCCTGCACGTAAGCTTTCAGTCAAGGACGTGATTGGAATTCTGCGATATCACGGCAGGGGAGAAATTTGCAATGATATTATGCAGGAGGGGGCTGTTTTCCAGCTTCGAAGCAATATGCCGGCCCAGATAGGTGGTGTTTATTGGCGCAGCTCCGCTGAGCCATGCACCAGCGTCCTGACGCCCTGGTACTGCGGTATCAGCGAAACGCCGAAGGAATACTACAAGCCGGTGGATGTAATAGAAAACCTGACGCTGGAATATCATTTTTCCGAATCAGCCGAGAAGTTTGCACCCGATGACGAACATGCCTGGTGGGTTTTCAAAAAGCTGCAGGACGCAGTAAGGACCGACTATGAGGGGCGTATTGGAAAAGTGCGGTCTGTGTGGGATAAATTAGAAGCAGGTTTTTTCGCTGAGCAGCCGGTGGTCGAGAAAAAGGCGCTGAAGCTGTACCGGGAAGACAAAGCGGAGGCACAGGCATATCTGACCAAATATTCGCGGGATGTCGCTCTGAGGGCCGTGGGCAGGGCAAGGGAACTGACGGAACAAATAAAATAAAGATGTTGTAAGAATTTCAAGGGAGAATTTGTAATGGCAAATGCACCAAAAGCAAATGCAGTAGTAGGACAATCGGGCGGGCCGACCGGTGTTATAAACGCATCACTGGTCGGGGTCATCGAAGAAGCAAAAAAACACCCTGAAATAGAGAATCTTTACGGTGCTATCCATGCAGTGGCAGGGATGGTCAAGGAAGACTTCATCGATTTGAAAAAAATATCTACTGAAACGCTGGAACTTGTGGCCGGCTCACCTTCCTCGGCTATAGGCACGAGCAGAGATAAGCCGGATGAGGAATATTGCGCCAGAATTCTGGAGGTTTTCAAGAAGCGAAATATCCAATACTTTTTCTATATCGGCGGCAACGACTCTGCAAATACCGCATATATCATCAATAAACAGGCTGTTGAGGCGGGTTATGAAATGCGGGCGTTTCATATTCCAAAGACTGTGGATAACGACCTGCTCGTTACCGACCATTGCCCCGGCTATGGGACGGCGGCAAAGTTCGAAGCATGTGCCCTGATGGGCGATGATCTGGATAACCGTGCACTGCCGGGAGTAAAAATAGACGTGATTATGGGCAGACACGCCGGCTTTCTGACCGCAGCAGCCGCATTGGGCAAACAAAAGGACGATGATGGGCCTCACCTGGTATATGTGCCGGAAAGAAGCGTTGCAATGGACAAATTCCTTGGCGATATAGAAGGTGTCTATAAAAAGCTCGGGCGTTGCGTCGTGGCGGTCAGTGAGGGAATATGTGATACAGATGGTGTTACCTGGGCCCAGAAGCTGGCTAAGGAGAAAGAAACGGACGCACATGGAAATGTGCAGTTGTCGGGCACAGGTGCTCTGGCGGATTTTCTTGCGGGGCAGGTCAAGGTCAATTTGGGTGTTAAGCGTGTCCGGGCCGATACCTTCGGCTATCTGCAAAGGAGCTTTGCCGGCCTGCAGTCGGCTGTCGATGCGAAAGAGGCACGGTGGTGCGGACGTCATGCAGTTCAGTACGCTATGGATGAGATAAGCGGCTCTGTTGCTATAAAGCGGCTTGGTAACGGGGCGGATTATAAGGTTGAATTATTTAGAACCGAACTTGCAAATGTAGCTGAAAAGACAAAATCCATGCCCGATGAATTTATCAACGCCGAGGGTAACGGCATAACCGAAGCCTTTGTCGAATACGCGATGCCCCTGACAGGCGGCCTTCCAAAGACCGGATATCTGGGGGGTGAACCAAGAATTTAACCGTCATATTTTGCAGAGGGAGTAAGGACTGCAGATTTTAAGATATGCGGGCCTTCCTTATTTTTGGAACTTTGCCTTATTTCGATAGAAGTCCTGGAGGATGTAAAAAGCCTTTTTCTTTTGGCCCTGATCGGAAATGAGGCCCTTGCGATTCCAGTAGTCCTGTATGTGCGGAAGAAGTCTCTTGGGTGAGCGGAAGTCTTTTAGTATCCAGGGTGATAAACCTTTTATGAAGGGGACCTTAGAGAGCATTTCTATATTGTGCCGGTAAAGGTTTTCCTGGAATTCTTCTGTCCAGCGTGTCAGCTCGTCTCCGTGATAGCCATAGAGCGCGCCGCCACCGAATTCGGTGATTACAACGGGTTTGTCGTAAGTGTTTTTCCATTCGATGCCGGCACATTTTTCCGGAAGGCCATCGTACCAGCCTACGTATTCATTGCATCCGAGTACGTCCACGAATTCGCTGAAAGGGTCATCAATCATCAGGGTTTTATCATTGACGTAGTGTCGTTCCATAGCAGCTGTTATTAAGCGGGTTGAATCGAGAGACCTTGCTTGGGCGGCTAAGTTTTTAAGAAATGTGAGGCGTGGTTTGCTAAGAGGTGTCTCGTTGGCCATTGACCAGAAGATGATTGAAGCTCTGTTCTTGTCGCGGGTAATCATTTTAGCGAGCTGGTTTTTTGCATTTTCAAAGGTTGACTTATTTTCCCAGAGAATTGTCCAGTAAACGGGAATTTCTGACCAAACCATGAGGCCCATTTCATCGGCGGTTCGGACCATGTGTTCGTTGTGGGGATAATGGGCGAGACGAACGAAATTGCAGCCGAGTTCTTTTGCCCAACCAAGTAAAGTCCGGGCATGTTCTTTTGAGAATGCTCGACCGCCATTTGTGCAAGGTGCTTCCTCGTGAATGCATATTCCACGCAGGTAAATGGATTCGCCGTTCAGCAATATATTAGTATTTCTGGTTTGTATACTGCGAAAGCCGATGTAGTCGGTTGTGCTATCGGTCTCGGCCTTGACAATAATCTCATAAAGTCGGGGATTCTCAGGTGACCATAGCTCCAGCTCTTTCTTGAAACTGAACTCGGCGTAGCCGCTTGAGTTGGTACTGAAGGTCTTCTTAACTTGAGCTTTCGGGATTTCAATTATAATATCCTGTTCTTTGTCAGGGCCGTCAAGCCTGACCCATCCGGCGACTGTGTCTGTGGTGCCTTTTTTCAGTTGTATGAAGTAATCTATGATGGTTGTTTGAGGCACATCAATGAGTGTGACCCGGCGCGTGAGACCGCCATAGTTATGCCAGTCGAAGTTTACCGTTGGAACGGCATCACGAGACCTTTTGTTATCGACTTTGACAATGACAAAATTGTCTTTGGGACGTACAAGATTGGTGATTTCGAAATTAAATGGGGTAAAACCACCCACATTTTCACCAAGTAATGTGCCGTTTAGATAAACACTTGCTCTGTAGTTGGCAGCACCAAAATAGAGAAACAGCCGTCTGCCGGCTTCCACATTGTAGTCGAAAGACTTCTTGTACCAAATGGTTCCTTCGTAGAAGAAAAGCATTTCCCGCTGTGTGTTCCAGTCTCCGGGAACATTCAAAATGTTGCCTGTATCGAAGCTGTATTCGATTCGGTCGGATTTGTCTTTTGCTTTTATGTTCTTGAAAAAACCATTGGCAGAAGGCAGGTAGCGATAATCATAATAGCCGGTCTCAAAGGGGTCTATAATTACTTCCCATTTTCCGTTAAGGCTGACAGTTTTGCGTCCGTCAACGTTGGCGACTAACTCAGACTGTGACGCATACGCACACATTCCACTTGCAAGGACAAGTAAAAACATCTTGAACCATTGCATTTTATTTCTCCTGATTGCTTTTTGGCGGTATTTATTTAGTTGAACAGTGCTTCGACAAAGGTTTCGGGGTCGAATTCGGCGATATCGGTGGGTTTTTCACCCAGGCCGACAAACTTTACCGGTATGTCAAGCTGGTCTTTGATGGCGATTACGATTCCGCCGCGAGCGGTTTCATCCAGCTTTGCGAGGAAA
>CAZTKW010000246.1:0-5709 GCA_964614315.1 uncultured Pirellulales bacterium | reverse complement strand
CAATACTAATGGTATAGAGACAGCCTGGATAAATGTATCAAGGCGATTGAAGCAGAAAAAGGGCTGGAGCCGATACCTTTATCAATAAAATATGCACTGCCGTTCAAAGGGGACCCGAATCGCGTAAACGAATATATCTCCAAGGATGAACCGTTGTTTATGCCCTACGAAAGTCTCGACGCAACTTCGCTGGGAGAGCCGAACAATATCCATCTACTTAAGGCTTTACTGAATCTTCAAATGCTTTCAGTAAATACGTTGATGGTTCATGCAAATGAGTGGAACGAGAATTTTGAAAAACGTCTCAAACGGCTTGAGGAAAGTCTACAAAAAGAAGCCAATCTGCAAACCGAACCAGATAAGCCCGATTAGATGAGTTAAATGGAAAGATTAAAGACAAAAAAATTGCTGTGGATTTTCGGGCTTTTGCTGGCTCTTTTGATTCTGAAGATAGTATTGTTTTTGACCGCTAAACCGAAAATTACAGTTGATTATATAGCTGAATATAACCGAACAGCTTGCCCGCAGGATTATGACCCCAATGACAACGCTGCACCGTATTACCAGAAGGCCTTCGATGCGTTCGTTGATATGCCTGACGAACTGCCAAAACCTTATATAAAGTGGCCCACAGATTTTAATGATACTGAGCAGACCCTTTACGAAAAATGGCTCACTTCAAATATACCGGCCTTTGAATATTTCAGGGAAGCTTCCCGCAAGCCCTATTATTGGCTGGCAAGAAAGTCTAACAGGGATAACGCCATAGCAGGTATAATGTTTCCTGAATTACATCCATTTCGCCAATTAATCAGAGCAATGCTCTGGGACGCTAAAATCAAGTCCATTCAAGGGCAATTTCAACCGGCCTTTGAGAATATTCTCGTTTGCTATAAGGCAGGAAACCATAAATGTCGTCCAAATCTTCTCGTGTTAGAGCAGCATGTAGGACTTCGTCTTAAACAAGAGTCTGTCGATTGTGCTCTTTTTATTTTGAACAGTACAAATGTCGAAGGTAAGGCTTTAGGTTTTCTCCAAGATGCTTTGCAGTCAGAGCTTAACAACGACGATTATATGCCAGATATACAACCAGAGAAATATTTTCTCTACGACGCACTGCAGCGGACTTTTATTGATAACGGCAAAGGTACCGGTCGATTAGCATGGAGAACCGGCTGGTATTACGATACGCTCGGCGGCAAGTGGAATAACTTTAGAAGAAGGTTGTACGCTTGTTTTGCGGGACCAACCAGAAATGAGATAGTTGAGCAAATTGAAAAAGCCTTAGCTATATCTGTTCAGATAAAGGAAAAAACGCCCTGGCAAATTAAAAATGGATCATACGATTTTTTTGATGAAATAGAGGACATTAACAGAAGCAATTGGTTTCTGCACATTTTGGGCATAAACCAAAGCATTTTTCATTCGTACTATGAAACAACAGCCCAAACAGAAGCTTTGATTGCTGTTATCGCAATTTTGCGTTATAAAGCAGACACCGGCCAATTCCCTGAAACGCTTGATGAGCTTGTTTCTTCCAACTATCTGCAAGCTGTTCCGAAGGACCCTTACAGCAGCAGTTCATTGGTTTATAAGCTGACAGAAGGCGGTTTCAAACTTTATAGCGTTGGAAAAAACTTTTCAGATGATGGAGGAATGATAGAGATAGTCAATGAGGCGATGCAAATGCCGGGATTCGAAGGAACAGGCATAATTCCTAGGATCCATTCACCTGATATAGTTTACTGGCCTGTTAAAGATTTAACGACGTTACGTCATGAATTCCTTCTTAAAGAAGCCGAACGATTCAGAGTAGAAAAAGATGCAGAATCTGAAAGAAAAACAGAAGAAGTAAATCAAGCTGAGCCATAATTGGGACGTGTAAAATCACAAATATTTAGTATTTAGTGGTTGGTCCGGCGCAGAAAAAAAGGCCTCTGCACATGAGGTGCAGAGACCTAACTCGGAAAGAAACTTTCATGGCCCCCCATAAGGTTTCTATTCAAAGCCCTCGTTAAATACGAAAGCATTGTATTTGGTCCTGCCCGGCTTATCAGCCCTTTTCAGTGGCAGGAATGCCAAGTTGAGCTGAAGTTTTTTAAACAGCCAATTCTTTGCGAACAAAGTAACTGGTCTTGTCTGCTTTAATGCCCAACCACATAAAGTGTACTATAAAAACCACAAAGTGCCAAATTACCCGACATTTTTTCCATATAACCGGCCGATAAAATTCTGCAGAATAATAGCAGATTAAACTGTACCAATAATAATACGGCACTGACGCCGTTAAATAATTTACACAGTGAGTTTTCGCCCTCTCTTCAATCGAAGTATTTTAATAAGAAGTGTTTTTTTTTCGGCTGTTATGTTTCTTCGATTGTTGCCTCGCTTTTCAAGCGGTCTACAAAATGTTCAATAGCTTCTCTTCGCATTTGCTCTTTAAGTTTTTCCACTATCTTGTCTTTGACTTCTTTAAGAGCCGGCACAACCGCCGGTTTTCTATCGTAAACTTTGGCAATATGAAAACCGAAACGAGTGCGAAAAATATCACTTATTTCTCCAACATCCATATTAAAAACGACATCCTCAAATTCCTCTACCATTTGTCCTTTTGTGATAAACCCGAGGTCTCCGCCGTTCTCGGGACAATCTGAATATTTGGCGGCCACCACCTCGAAAAGAGCCCCCTGCTTTAATTCATTATGTGCTTTTTCTATCACGTTATTGGCATCGGCCTGGTCAGTCTGGAAGTTCATATGCTTAACTATGTGGCTGACTTTGATTTGTTCTGCGGACTTTAACTGCTCTTTGTTTTCATTGTAAAATTTCAAGATGTCATCTTTTGAGGGCCCAGATACATCTTTGCACACCTCGGCCAGCAACCGTTCAATTTTAATGTGCATTTCGATGTCTTTTTTAATTTTTTCCTGCTCTTCAATACTAAGCGCTACAGTTTGCTGTCCCTTGGATAGATATTGTTTTTTGACTTTAGTCAGGGCGGCTTCAAGTTCAGTATCGGGGATTGGTTTGCCTGTTTTTTGTGCCTGCTGATTTATTAATACAGTTTCGATGACATTTTCTCTTGACCATTCAAGGAGCTGCTTTTCTCTGTCTTCCGGGGGCAGATCTGCAAAAACTTTTTCGTAATCAGGCCTTAGACGTTCGGCTTCCTGCTGAATCTCTAAATCTTCAATATTTTGGCCGTTAACGGTTAAAGCCATAGTTTAGTCTTTCAATTGGGGGAGCAATAATAAATTAAATTTTAACCTTTTGCTTTTGCATACCAGTCGGGGTCTTTGGCCAGATTTTCTCTTGCCTCCTGTGTCATCATTTCAAAGGCCGGATGAGCACTCTCCCATGCGCGCTGGGTAAACGGACCTGCCTGCATTTTTTCCACTTCGACGGCGACTTCGTTAAAATAGCTGCCGTAAATATGCAGAGAATCGGTTATATCGACGTACCTTCCCACTGCTACGGGGCGGCTGATTTTTTTTGAAATTTTTTCAGCAATTATTCGCTGCAGGTCTGTAAGGGCGAAGACATTCATAAACCAGGCTTTATACAGGTCCCTGCTTCGCCAGTGAGTATTCATATTGAGCGACAACTGCCCATCGGCACCAGAGACCAGCCGGCACCATATCCTCTGAAGACAGGGGGGGTCGTCTGTGGACGGGTCGGCCGTGGGCATCCATGTTATTGCCTGCGCCCTGCGGGTGTGACTAACATCGGCTAAATAATCGATGATATACTGAATCTGGTCAACTTTCCTGAATGGCTTTGGCGAGTCGGAACTGCGTATATCTTCGACCGGACAGTACGCAAAGAGGCGTTCGTGGTAAGTATAAGTCCATTTGCCGGCGGCAGGGTCAATCCAGTGGTCATGGATACCGCCGACTACTTCCTGCCGGTATGCTTCGAGTTCGGCGGGCCCGCCGGGAAAATTCTTGTGAATTCTCGGCTCAGCAAACGGATTGGTGATGGTGATGATAACCGTTGCGTCCCTGCTCGGGGGGTCATCGGGTTTGTCGTACTGGGTTTTGATATCGAGGCCATTTTTCCATACGGCCAGAACGGCTTTTTCCCATGCTTCGGGGAGGCAACCGGCAGTTACAGAAATGACCGGTACATTTGCAGTCGATGCTATAACAGACATCCGTGTCTCCTATGTTAATAAGTTTTCAAGGTTATTTTTCAAGGCCAAGTTCTTCATCGGTTACATTATACAGTTCACGGTAACGCTCCGGCATATTTCGCATAAGCACTCTTGCTTTTGCGGCTTCAGGGCTGTTTGGGTATCTATCGAACAACTCGCGGCAGGTATCGACCATCTTTTTGAAGGTCATTATTTTTCTGCCGATTTTGTACTGCGTCAAAGCCATATTGTACAATCTTTCAGCCTCAACACTTGATACTATATCATCATCGTCGGGGACGGTTTGAGGCGGTCTTGTCGGCAGGGAAGTGATTTTTGGAGGCGTCTGTCCTGAGTCTTGCTGCTCCTTTTTCTGTTCGACCTGAGTCTGGGCTTCTTCGAGCTGGGCCTGAAGTTTAGTTTCTGCGGCCTCGGCACGTTCTGTGGCAGCTTCGAGGTCAGTCGCCTTGTCAATCTCTGAAGAGAAGAAATTGCTTACAAGAATTATTGCCACCAAGACTACGACCGCTAAAACCGCTATCTTCAACCAAAATGTGTTCATAACTGCACCTCATACTTTCTGCTTGAAATTCAATTATTGATAACGGATAATCTAATAGTAAAGAAATAGTAAAGAATAATCAATAATAAACTCAATTTGCTATGTTTACAGGGCTTGTAGAGACAATTTGCACGGTGAAGTCGGTTTTGCGAGCAGAAGCAGGAGCGATGCGGCTGAGCATAGATATAGGGCAATTGGCCGAGGGGGCCAAAATCGGCGACAGCTTAAGTATAAACGGCGTGTGTCTGACTGTTGCAGGTCTCGATGACGGCATTGCCGCTTTTGACGTAAGCAGAGAAACGCTTTCGAAATCCAATCTGGGCGGCTTAAAAGCCCCTTCGCAGGTCAATGTCGAGAGGGCCATTCAAGCCGGCGGCAGGTTTGGCGGCCATCTCGTGCAGGGGCATATTGACGGTATAGCCACGATAAAAACAATTATAAAAGAAGGGCAATTCGTCGATATGAAATTCTCGGCAAGTAGCGAGCTGCTTGGGCAGATGGTCGTTAAAGGTTCGGTGGCTGTTGACGGAATAAGTTTGACGGTTTCGAATATGAACAAAAGCAGTTTTAGTGTGGCGATAATACCCCAGACGCTTGAAAAAAGCACGCTGGGCAAGGCAAAAATCGGTGATGCTGTAAACATCGAAACTGATATAATAGTAAAAACAGTAAAAAGGCAATTAGAGCAGATTCTGCCGGGTCAGGAAAAGCTGACGGTGGAAAAACTAAAAGAGGCAGGTTTTTGAATAACGGGTAAGAGAAAATTCAAAATTCGATAAATGAACAATTTGTGATAGGCATAACGATGGGTGACGCAGCCGGTATCGGTGCGGAGGTCATAGTAAAGGCACTGGCAGAATCGCAGGTGCGCCGGGGTGCGAAATTTATTATCTTCGGAATGAACGAACAACTCTGCTACGCCGCCGACAAGGCTGAGATTGAGCCGTTCTGGGGTCGGTGTCAACATGAAAAAATCGGGAGAGATTTTCCGCATAAGGTCATCTTAGCTGATTAT
>CAZTKW010000245.1:0-5722 GCA_964614315.1 uncultured Pirellulales bacterium | reverse complement strand
TGCTGGAGTATTAGGTTCTAGTTCAAGGATATTGGGTGGTTCTTTGGTTGTAAAATTTTCCGTTAGATACTTTTTTGCATTCTTTGCCCTGGAAAACCATAAAATATTTTGCAAAAATAATTCTTCCTCTGAGTCAAGCTTTCCAATTTTTTTTAGCCATTCATCTATGTTATCCGGATTATCTGCCACTATCTGTGCGAAAAAAACCGCTGAAGATAAATTTGGATTTCCGTTTTCATCTTTATGGGATCCCTTTTCAAAAGTTGAATTTAAAGCCTTCACGAATTTTTGAGGGATTGGATGCTTATAATAGTTATTAAACCAATCATCAAGATTTATATCTTTCGCATGTGCGGTAGTGATGGCAAGGGCTAAAAACAAAAATAAAACGGATAAGAATACTTTTCGCATATGCTATTACTCCTAAATATACGTTAAAAAGGCAAAATTCTTAATGATAATATCCTAATGAGATATAGCTCCTGTTGCTGCCCCCATTGCGCCACCTCGTATGCCCGCCCTTTTCGCGTCAGATATTGCCTTCTTTGTTCTTCTTTCCGTTTCTTTGGATCTTTCCACTACCAACTCCCAATTGTAACACGGGTCAGATACAATTAATTTTGCCTTCTGCCTGTTCTTGAGACGTATAAATTCAGCCCTTGCTCTATAACAGGTGCTCCAGAAAAAATCGGGGGAAGTTTCATCAACAATATTAACTATGTCAGCACCTAATCCACAACCTTCCTTGCAGAAACAAGAAAGAATATAAACTTCACTACATTCAGTTGAAAAACCAGTATCGTATGCCTTTATTTCTCCTAATATTTCCACTTCATTTTTGCTATAATTAAAGTTTCTCTTAATCGCAATTGAGCATGAAAACGTATCCACATCCCCAACATCTTGTAGGTTGTATCCATAGCGTTTTATTCCCGGAGAGCATCCAAACATAGTAGCCGTAATAACCATCAACAAAAAAATTTTTAACATTCGCATATAATCTCTTTCTTCAGGAGAATAAACCATTGGAATTTTATGCTTCTTCACAGTTTTTATCAAGGGGAAATCCAATGACTTTGCGGCTGTGATTTGAAAGAAAAATCCATACAACTGCACTACAACCAGAAAGCTAAATAGCTCAGAAAAACTGGGAAAGCAAGATTTCATAAGACCTGCAAAATTAAGGACTTAAAAATTTTTCAAAAAACGCAGACATTTTATTTATCATTTTTATAGCGGAAGTCCAATTAGCTCAGTTTTTAACCGGCTTGATTTCGAAAACGGTTATTTCAGGTCTTGCCCAAAATCTTACTCGCGGCGCAATACCGCCTTCCATTCCAATGCCGCGATTGACATACAGAATCGTATCACCGACGGTATACATACCTGATTCATATTTTTTACCAAATTTTGACAGGGTAACTAATGCACCATAGAAAGGAATCGCCACCTGACCTCCGTGTGTGTGACCGGCAAGGTATAAGTCCACATTTAGATTTTCCAAATCTTCGACCAAGTCGGAATAGTGATATAAAAATATGCTAAAGTGATTTTCGGGGACACTTTTCAGCAGTTCCTCATAAGCGCTGGGGTACTTACAACTCAAACCTGAAATATAGAAAGTCTGGCCGTTTTTGACTAATGAAATACTGTTTTTCTCCAGTACTTCAAAGCCGGTATCGCTGAAGATGTCAAGACGGTGCCAGTACCAGACTTCAAAGTTGCCGACAACTGCAAATTTCCCGATATTGGCTTTAAGTTTTTTCATAGTATCCTTAAATCGAGGCAAGGCCGCAGGAGTATTGATGGTATCCCCCGTAAAGACAATAACATCTGGTTCGGCTGTGTTAATCAGTTCAACAAGTTTTTTTTCATTTCGAGGTTTTCTGTCACAGTGCATATCTGATATATGCACCAACCGAATGCCGGTCTCTGTGAGTTTTTCCGTCTGGATTTCGATGGTTTTAACTTCAATCCAGTAAGGTTCGATGAAGTAGCCATAGAAAAAATAAATTACTCCGATAACTGCAGGAAGATGAATCAAAAATATGTATCGTCGTCGGAATATACGCAGGGGCCGTCCGGCTCTAAGTTTATTGAAAACCCAAACCGAGATTAAAACCGTCTCCACCGCATACACACTGAATACACTGAAAATGAAGATAAAAGCTGCTAATTTTTCACTTGCTGCCATACTCTTTATTCTGCTGTTATTATACCCGGATTTGTCAGGTCTTCGGCGATTTTCTGTCCCGGCTGAATAGTCAAAAATTCCTTGTCGTTCCAGTCGCCGTCAACAAGCCTTTGCATAAGAGAAGGGTCGCCTGGAAGCTCGTCATATTTCCAGCCGAGAAATTCGGCGCACTCCTTTGTGTATTCCTTGTCCTTATCGGAATTCGGAAATCCCCAGTCAATATACACCGCCCAGTTATATTCCTTCAGCCAGTTCTGCTCGGTTTCCATCAGATATTCTGCATTATCCTTACCGTACTTTTCCTCATATTCTTTAAGTGTCTGCTCATAGCGCTGTCTGCCCGGCATTTTGCCGGCCTCTATCCAGCCGCAGCTATACCAGTAAACACCGCGGTGGCTATCGAAGTATTGCTGGTATTTGTCTTTTGACCCGAGCAGCAGTGTAATGCAGTCGTGGCCCCGCGGTACAACGATAGGAATCTTTGCGCCCAGCCCCACAATGCCGTTGCTGCAAAGACCGTATCCCAAAAGTGTTGCATCATAGGCCCTCCCCTTAAAATCGCTGGTTCTTTCGAGAGCTTTACGAACTTCGTTGCGAAGCGCATCCGGTTCGTCATGCAAACCCTGCTTCATTAGAACGATATCGATGACGTTCTTTGACCGTGCCGCACAAAAATAAGCCTCTCTCCGCATCACTTTACAAATTATCAGTTGTAGTCTCATCGATTCACCGGCTTGCACTCTTCAGTTCAGATTCAAAATAAACCGTATTCTGTGAGGACAATTGTTCGATTATGGGTTGCATCTTTTGCATGGTCTTTTGCCGGAGTTTATTGCCTCTTCTCTGCTGCTGTAAACCACGAGATTTTCCTTCAGGATTCTCTTCGCCGAGCTACATCCGGGCTTGTGGAATACCCTGCTGTTTTTTGACGCAACAAAAGTGTTTTCCAAAGCCGCCTGTTTAGGTGCAGGCTGGACTTTTTCCCTGCTCACCGGCGCCGGAATAGTTCTCTTTGCCGCCGGCGCTGCAGCACTGTCGCTCTGGGGATTGGCTGCTCGATAATCCGCAACAAAAGCCTTGACCTGCTTTATAACCAAATCCGCTACCGCAGCCGGCGTTTTCTCCGCCGATGTAGCCGCTACCGTCGCAACCCTCATCCAGACATCGGCCTTAAAAAGCACCGAAGGTGCTTGTGCCGGGTAAATACCCACCGATAACGATGTTTGTATGCGGTACATATTTTGCTCTGAATCTCCGAGTTCGAACGTTTCTATGTTGACCCTGAAAACCGGAATATTTGCTGGCTCGGTATTTACAAGGACCGGCCCGGAATAAATATTGACGCCCGCCTGAGCTATTCTCTGCTCGGCCTCCGCCTGGAGTTTTCCAAGAAATTGACCATCGTTACTAAAGTCGCTGTAGGACGCGACAATATCGATATATAAGCTATCGATATCCGCCATTGCAGGATTAATCCTCACCGCTGGCAGAGGTTTAGCAGCCGTAAGTGGCGATTTCCCCTGCCCGAAAACCGAAACGCATAAAATTGCAGTGACAAGGCATAATACCGGATAATATTTGTTAATCTTCATCTTCGTTTCCCCTTTCCCGATTTGTATCGGAATCTATGCAGCTTCACGCAATAAGCGTAAAGGCCTCGCTTACCTCCATACCTTCTTCTATCCCCAGCGCCTTGGCCTTTGCATTGGCCTTTATAACTCTGCGCTCGGCAAAACGCTCTAATGTCCCGATTGGATTTTCCGGCGTACTTTCCACCAATGCTGCTGCAGCGCCGTATCCTTCACAGGCCTCCACATCAATCGCCGGACATGCTAAAAACCCTTTGGAACCTGTCACCAAAAGAATGTTAAAACCCGCCCATTTCGTCTGCACACCCTCTACCGCACCGTTCGGCGTCTGATATGTTTTTGTGTGAATTTCCATTTCGTCACCTTTTGCAAATTACGCATTTTGTTTTCTTACTAATTCCCCCTTTTTTATCAAACCGCCTTGCCGAGCATCTCTTCGATTTCAGAGAGTTTTTCTTCGAGAAGGTTTTTATTTTTGGCCTCCACATTTAATCGCAGCAGTGGCTCCGTATTGCTCGCCCTGCAGTTAAACCACCAGTCTTTATACCGGATAGTAACCCCGTCTAAGTGGTCGATTTGACTGTCATTGTACCTACGGGCAAGTTCATCCATTTTTGCCTGCTTGTCTTCGACCTTGAAATTTTTCTCCCCGCTGCTGGAGTATCTTCGCAGCGGCTTGATTAACTCACTCACTGGAACCTTCGCCTCACTGACAATATTCAATACATGTGTCAGTGTAATCACGCCCGAATCCGCATAGTAGTTGTCACGGTAATAGAAATGCCCGGAAAGCTCACCTCCGAATATAGCGCGCAAGTCGCGAAGGGCTTTTTTCATATAAGAATGCCCAACACGCTCTCTGCGCGGCGTACCCCCGTTTTTAATAATTTCTTCCGAAACAACCAGACTGCTGCGTAAATCATAAACAATTGCTGATCTCGGCTGCTTTTTCAAAAAGTACGGAACCATCAAAGCCGTCATCAAATCACAGCCGATAGTCCGACCTTTCTCGTCAATCATCATTAACCTGTCGGCGTCGCCGTCGAAGCAAACTCCGAAATCGCATTTATTTTTCTTCACAGCCGCCTTTACTTCCTTCAGATATTTTTCAACAAGCGGATTAGGCTCGTGTTTGAATTTGCCTTTATGCTCGAAGTTAAGCTCGATTATTTCTATGGGCAAGTCACCGAAAACCGCCGGAACCGTCTTGCCCGCCATTCCGTTTGAGGCGTCAATGGCAATTTTCAAACCTCTTATATTCGGCCGCAAATATTTCAGCACATGCTCTTTGTATTCGCTGGTCAAATCATACTTTTCTACCGAGCCGACAGGCTTACCCTTTGTATGAAGAAGGGCCATCGCTAAGTGCTTTACGTCTCGAAGGCCCGTATCGACCCCTATCGGCTTGGCTTCAAGGCCCGATATCTTAAACCCGTTATACTTGGCTGGATTATGCGAAGCTGTTACCTGAACGCCCCCGCAGGTCCCAAGGTGATTTATCGCAAAATACATCTGAGGGGTATCAATCATTCCTATATCGATGACATTCGCACCGGTCGAATTCATCCCTTCTATTAAGGCCGTAGCCAGAGCTTTGCTGTGCGTTCGCATGTCCCGGCCGACGCATATCGCCTGGCAATTGGCCTGACCTCGCGCATAGCCGGTAAGCATCGACCGCAAAAACTGTGCTGCCCCGTACCCTATCTTCCATGCATCTTCTTCGTCAATCTGCTCAGGGTAAACCCCTCTTATATCGTAAGCCTTGAATATCTCAGGGTCCATCGTATAAACTCCCTTCAATTTTCCTTCGACAAATTTTGACAACACATAATCTTACACCAAAGGCTTGATTTTATCAATAACCAATATCCGCTTCTTATATAAACTCAGGTAGCGACTGTCTTGATAGTCAAGCCTTTTGAAGAATTCTTGGCTGCCA
>CAZTKW010000244.1:0-5726 GCA_964614315.1 uncultured Pirellulales bacterium | reverse complement strand
GATGCTTATGCCGCCGGAATCGAAGGTTATCGCTTTGCCTACAAGAGCTATCGTAGGCAGCTTTTGGGCTTTTTTATCGACCGGTTTATATTTTAAGACAATAAATCTCGGCCCGGTTTTCGAACCTGAACCGACAGCCAGCACTCCGCCCATACCCTTTTCAGCCAACTGTTTTTCATCAAGAACCGTACAGGTTAGCCCGGCAGTTGCCTTTGCCATTTTCTTTGCTTCATCGGCAAGGGCCGGGGGATTTATGACGTTACCGGGCCGATTCGAAATAGTCCGGGCATAACTTTGGGCTTGGCCGATGATGGCTCCTTTCGAAAGGCCTCTATCGAGCTTTCGGGTCTTAACCAAATCGCAATCAACCAGTTCGACATTAAGGCGAGGCAACCTTCCGTCGTCGCTTTCCGTGACATATTCATCATATCGATAGCTGCCGTAAAAAGCGCCTTCAGCCGTAACTTGTCCTATGGTCTCCGGTTCGAACCTTCCTCCAAAAGCTTTATGAAATGCCAGGCTGACATTCTCAATTTTCATTTTTATAGCCTTATTGGCTATATGGGCCGCCGCTTTGCGCACTGTATCAAGGGTGGCCTTTCTCTTTTCACCCAGGCCGACCAGAAGTACCCTTCTGGCGCCTATTCTGCCATTGCCGTAGATTACTGCGATTGTTCCTTCTTTGGCTTTGAAGTCGCCCAGTTCAATCAGCCGTGAAATCTCACCATCAAGTTTGGCGTCCAGTTCCCTGTTCAGTTGGTCCAGCCTTTGGGCTTCTGCAAAAACACCCACGGCCAGCAGTTCCGTCTGGCATTTGGTAAAATCAACCTTCCGCGTTTTCATTTCGACAGTAATAATATCTTTCATTTTTCCGGCCCTTTATTTTTCATTTTTTTTCTTTGCTCTATATCGCAGATAGCTTTCAATAAAGCCGTTAATTTCCCCGTCCAGCACGGCGGTCACGTTGCCGGTCTGAAAATCCGTTCGATGGTCTTTCACCATCTGATAAGGCTGCATAACATAGCTTCTTATCTGACTTCCCCATGCGATTTCTCCCTTGTCGCTGTAGAGCTTTGCGGTCTCGGCATCTCGTTTTTGCTGCTGCTGCATATACAATCTTGCTTTGAGCATCTTCATCGCCTGGGCTTTATTCTTGTGCTGGCTCCTTTCGTTTTGGCATTGTACGACGATGCCGGAGGGTTTGTGAGTAATGCGGACGGCGGAGCTTACCTTGTTTACATGCTGGCCGCCTGCGCCGCTGGCCCGGTAAAAATCCATGCGAATGTCGTCGTCTTTTATTTCAACATCAATGTCGTCATCGAATTCGGGGACACAGTCCACGGCGGCAAAGGTTGTGTGTCGTCTTTTCTGAGAATCGAATGGACTAATCCTGACCAGTCGATGCACACCAACTTCGCAGGAGAGCTTTCCGAATGCAAACGGTCCACTGACCCGCAGCGTTATCGAGCGAATACCGGCCTCCTCGCCCGGCGTAATATCAAGTTCCTTAAGCTGGTATTTATTTCTCTCGAAATATCGCGAATACATTCGAAGCAGCATATTCACCCAGTCGCAGCTTTCGGTTCCGCCTGCACCGGCGTGAATACTGAAAAAGCAGTTCTTGGAATCTTCATCCCTGTAGAGCAGTCCCTGCAGTTCTATCTGCTCGCACTTTTCTACAATGGCTGCCAGGTCTTTTTCTATCTGCTCCAGCGTTTCCCGGTCGGATTCTCCTTCAGCGAGTTCGAAAAGTTCGAGTAAATCTTTAATGCTTCGCTGGACTTGTTCGGCCGGCTCGATTACCGATTTGAGGCCGCTTAACTGTGAAACCACCGACTGCGCCGTCTCGGGATTGTCCCAGAAGCCGGGTTTTGACATTTTTCTTTCGAGTTTTTGGAGTTGAGACTTTTTAGTTGGCAAGTCAAAGCCAGTCCCGGACCTTCGCAATCCGGGCCTGCAAGTTTGATATTGCCGATTTTAATTCCATTGTTTCCATATATACCATCCCACATATTTGGTGCAATCGTTTTCAGTGTTTGCTTATACCATATCCGCAGAGGATATGCAACATTACTGTCCCAGGAGATGTGATTTGTTCTGTTCGCCACAGCAAGATTTAGACGATTTAGGTTTACTGCGACATAATGGGAACGATTTTATGGTCTTCCTTGTTTATTTGCGGCCATTCGGGGGTAAGGTTGTCAGCCCTTAAGACCTGCGGCGTTATAAAAATCGTGAGGACGCTGTGATTAATCTGCGTCTCTTCCCGTCTGAAAAGAAAACCGAGGAACGGAATATCGCCCAGAAGAGGCACCTTTGTTACGGTATTACTGGCCTCCTGCTGACGCAGTCCCCCGAGGACAAGAGTTTCTCCTTCGGTGACGGTAACTTCAGTAGTGGATTGTCTGGTGGTAAGTTCGGGCAGGCCTGCGTTCTGTGTAAAAGTGAAGGTGCCGACCTTAACATCGACTATAAGGTGGATTTTACCATCGGGCAGTAGTACGGGTGTGATTCTGCCTTCGGTGTCTGCTGAGATGTCGCTTTTTTTCACAATGGGCCTTCCCGAAACATCGAAGCCTTCGTTGAAAAAATAATTGAGCGTTTTACGGATATTAATCAAGGACTCTTTTCCGCTCATTGCGACGGTTCTGGGATTTGCCAGGATGGTTCCGTCACCATCCTGTACGAGCGTATTGAGCCGTATGAAAAATTCACGCGGCAGGGTGCCGACTCCCTGATAGAATGACTGTCCCACACCGGGGAGCGTATATAAAGTGTCCAATGCACCACTTGGAAAACCTTTACGGAAGTCAGGGTCGGTGCCGACATTTCCATATTGCTGAATGGGACGGCCTGACGGCTGGAAGAAACCGAAATGACCCTCTGTATAAGACCAGTCCAGACCGAGGTTGCGATTTGCCTCGTCAGAGAGTTCTACGGCGAGAAAGTCAACCAGAATATGAGGAGCCTGGGTGTCAATCAGTTTTAAGTCGCTTTTGAGGGAGGCCAATATATCGGCCGGCCCTTTGAACAGTAGAATATTACGTGTAGGGTTTTCAGTTATGTACTGACCATACTCGACAGACAGTGAAGAGATGGCTTCTTCGGTTGTCATATGGACAGGTACTACTATCTCGGTAACAAATCCATTTTCGTCGACTTGTACTCGCTTCGGTACTTGTAATGATTGTGTATCCGGCGGGGCGGGTTCAGATGGCTGGACGGCCGTTACGGTCTCTCGTCCAAAGGGCGGGCCGATATGCTGCGATGCAGAGGCCCCGATGAAGCGCTCCGGCAGGTCCAGTCGATAGATGTCCGGTCGGAAAATATCATCATCTCTGCTGATGATGTCTCCTATTGTAAGAAGTATCGAACGGCCGTTTGGCGACCATGATATATCTTCGATTTTTTCCTTGTTGTAATCGGCAACGATTTTTTTGCTGTCGAGTTGTTCATCGAAAATAAGAACGTCATCAACTCTTTTTTCACGCAGGTCATAAATGCTTAAAATCCACAATGGTTTTTCGAATTGCGGTGTCGGTCCCCAGTTTCGAACTGTGTGGCGAAGGTTAACAAATGCAATCTTCGAGCTGTCGTACGACCATTTTATTCGCATATAAGTGTCATGTATGCTTGTTTGTTGAGGGTCAGAGGTCAATATCACTTCATATCCACCATTAATCGGGTCAACAAGATAAAAAGTAGGTATGGGGTTTCCCTGATTATCATATCGTCTTGCTTCTGCGAGAATCCAGCGGCCGTCCCATGACCAGTGGAGATTACGAAAACTAATCTGCCTTTCGGTTGCCGGGGAGGTTGCATTTGTAAGGTTTCGCACTTCGGAGCCGTCGGGACGGGCAATCCAGACATCTTTGCGGCCGGTGTCACGCTCGGTTTGTGTCATATCGATATCGCTGTTGAAAGCAACCCATTGTCCCGTCGGACTCCATCGCGGACTTGCAGTTTGTACGGACTGTGCTCCGATATCAGTCAGATTAATAAAATTTCTGCTGTCGGGGTCAACTGTCGCAATGTCGTGACCATTGCCGCTTGCCTTGACATGAATGGCGAGCCTCGAAGGCACAAAAGGACTCCATGAATGCTCCCTGGGCTGGATGCGATTTGGTACAAGCCGCTGCAACTTTCCGGAGCGCGTCTCGGCCACCCAAAGCTGACGGGTTCGAGAAGGGCCGTACCGGACTTTGTAAATTACATATTTATCATCCGATGACCAATTCGGGCCTTCATTCGGAGCCGCATCAATCGCGCTGCGGGGATATGGGGCAGAGATATAAAGGCTTTTTTTTGTAGTCACATCATAGATGTAAACACCACCCTGGCTCTCGGCCGAATCCTGGTTCGAAAACTCGTATGCAAGTTTATCACCTCTCCACGACCATTGGACAAAAAACGGATTTCCAATTGGCGTTACGGTTTCGATATTTGCCCCGTCTGAATTCATAAATTTCAGCTGCCCCTCACTGTTAGCCTCTCTGTGTATAAAGGCCACAAGGTCTCCATGATAGGCCCAGGATGCCGCCGTTGATTTGCCGTCATTGGTCAGGGGTGTAATCCTGACGCCCTGGGCAACAAAGTCCGCCTGGACAGATGCCTGAATAACCGTCAGAATCAAGCTAATTAACAGCAATATGCAATATTCGTTTTTCTCAAACATACGATTCATAACCGTTTTTTCTCCATTTTTGCAAAATGACGTGTAACCTTCTAAATCACCTCAGGCCTTTGTGATGAGTTTTCGATACGAGTAATATTCACTTCCCTGTCGTTAAGGGCACAAATTTGGCAACAGTTTAAGCAATTTATTATAAGCCAAATTAAATTATATGTCAATCTAAATCACTTAGGGAGCAAGCGTTAAAAATATCAAGCCGACATCAAAAAAAAGGCCTGTCGAAAGACAGGCCTTGATGTTTAATGTTTCTGATATGCCTTACGGCTGCAAATATGTGATATCTTCACTCTCTTCGCCATCGACAGGCTCGACATCGGCCCTTTCGGTCAGTTGTTTAGTCTTTGATATCAAGTCCACAAGTTCGGTAATATCAGTGTCGCCGCTGCGCTCTGTGGTGAGTCTCTCTGCGTGCTCAAGGGTGTCGCTGAGTTTTGCTCCTTTGGCCCAGTAGCTTTTCCGCAGAATCTCTGCGAATTCGGCTACGGTCGCGGCGAGCCTGAAATCACTGTTGGAATCGTCGAAGCTTTTCTTAATATCGCTCGTACCTATTGAGCTTTTGAATTCGCTGACGGCGAAGGTATCGGCGTCTTTATAGCGGACATAGCTTGTGGCGACGGCGCCCTTTTTCTCCGGCCACAACTTCAATTCGTAAAGCGCCGTCACCGAGTGTCCAGCTCCCATTTCACCGCCGTCGTATTTGTCGTCACGAAACTTATCGTCCGGCACATCGCGGTTCTCATAACCCAGCAGCCGATAGCTCCGCACAACATCCGGATTAAAATCAATCTGGACCTTGACATCACGTGCCACAACCTGCAGTGCGCCAGTGAGATTGTCTTCGAATATCCGTTTCGCCTCGGCGATGGTGTCGATATACGCATAGTAACCGTTGCCCTTGTCGCCCAGTCTTTCCATCAGGACATCGTTGTAATTGCCCATCCCGAAACCAATCGCAGAAAGCGTAATTCCTTTTTCGGCGGGTGCATCTGTAGTTTGTAGGTAAAAATAGCCCTCCGATATATAAAGTAATGGA
>CAZTKW010000243.1:0-5744 GCA_964614315.1 uncultured Pirellulales bacterium | reverse complement strand
GGGGGTATGATAGTTATGGACGAGGACACTTGCATGGTGAGGGTTGCAAGGTACTTCACCGAGTTTCTTAAGAAAGAATCCTGTGGCAAATGCACACCTTGCCGAGAGGGTTTGTCCCAGATGCTCTACATTCTCGACCGCATAACAGATGGAGAGGGACAAGTCGGCGATGTGGAGAGACTTGAGAGTTTGGCGGAGCTCCTGGAGGCAACGGCTCTGTGTGCCCTTGGAAAAACTGCCGCAAACCCGGTCATCTCCACGATAAACTATTTCCGTGATGAATATGACGCTCACATTTTGGACCAGCACTGCCCGGCAAAGGAGTGTCGCGGTCTATTTCGTTACGAGATAGATGCGGAGGCGTGCAAAGGTTGCGGCATTTGTCTGAAGAATTGTCCAGCAGATGCAATTACCGGCGAAAAAAAGGTTCCGCATAAAGTTGACCAGGAAAAGTGCACGCTCTGCGGAGCTTGTTGGGAAAAATGCCCGTTCACTGCGGTGTTAAAAGTATAAGGAAAGGTAAACCGGTGCCTACTGTAACCATAGATGGACGTAAGGTCAGGGTTAAGAAGGATGCGACGATTCTTGACGCAGCTAATAAGGCTGGAATCTGGATTCCTACCCTTTGCTACCACCCGGCAGTTTCAAGCGATGCATCATGTCGTATCTGCACCGTGGAACTTGACAGGGGCAGTTGGAGGCAACTAGTTACCGCCTGCAATTACCCTGTGCGGCAGGATATTGTTGTTTACGTTTCCAGCAAACGGGCTGTGCAGGCGCGAAATGGCGTTATGGAGTTATTACTTGCCAGGGCACCGGAGAGCGAAGAGCTAAGGACATTGGCCGAACGTATGGGTGTGAAAGAGACACGCTACCCTAAGGTCACCGAGAGTCAGCGAAACTGCATCTTGTGCGGTTTGTGCGTTCAAGTATGTGAGGAGATAATTGGCCGGTCAGCCATTGGGTTTGCAGGACGTGGCGTGGATCGGGTCGTAGCGGCACCATTTCGGCAGCCTTCCGAGGATTGTATCGGCTGCGGTGCCTGCGCTGCAATTTGTCCGGTAGGGACAATCAAAGTAAGGGTCCATAAAGACCAGCAGGAGGTGGAGATATCGCCGTTTAAGTCACGGGCAAAATTGCTTGTTTGTGAGCGATGTGGAGCATCTATAGTCAGCGCTCAAGTAAGCGAAGAGGCTCTTGGTAAAGTGAAAATTGATTGTGAAGAATTCCGTGAGCGTTTGCGCCTGTGTCCGAAATGCAGAAGGTCGGAGACCGCTTCACGGCTGAGAATCGGCACAGCTAAGAAAGAAAACACTGAGAGTGTTGTTGACCGGCATTAAACTTGTCAGTCGACAATTCTGATTGAAATATGAGATAAAATTTGATAACTTAGAGAATTTCAAAATTTCTGGAGATTACTGATTACTGAGGAATTATTTATGGAGCCTAAAAAACGTAGTAGCGACAAAGCGTCGCAGGAAATGATAAAGCAGATGGCCGATGCAGGCCTTGCGAATGCGTGGGAAAGATTTGAGCAGCAGGAGCCCCAATGCGGTTTTGGCAAACTCGGATTGTGCTGCCGGAATTGTTCTATGGGGCCCTGTCGAATCGACCCCTTTGAAGATGGAGCGCAAGCGGGTATTTGTGGCGCCACTGCTGATACGATTGCGGCAAGAAACCTCGTGCGAATGATTGCCGCCGGTGCCGCAGCGCATTCTGATCATGGTCGTGATGTTGGGCACACATTCAAGATGGCAGTTGAAGGCGACAGTTGTGACTATATGATCAAGGATGAGTTGAAGTTAAGAGAAGTTGCAGCAAGGTACGGCATAAAGGTAGAGGGCAGAGACACAAAGGAGATCGCTGGCGACCTGTCTGACGCTGTTATGGCGGAGTTCGGCAAACAAGAGGGGACACTTGTTAGTGCGGCGGTTTATCCGCCGCCAGCCAGGCAAAAGGTATGGAAAGAACTGGGTGTAACACCTCGTTCGATTGACCGTGAAATTGTTGAGATTATGCACAGAACACATATTGGTGTAGGGGCAGACTACAAAAACCTTGTAAAACAAGGCATTAGAGCGTCTTTATCAGACGGATGGGGCGGCTCGCTAATAGCCACGGAGCTTTCGGATATCTTATTTGGTAGTCCCTGGCCAATTCAATTTGGTTCTAATTTAGGTGTTCTTGATGAGAAGCAGGTTAATATAGTTGTGCATGGTCACGAGCCGACATTGTCTGATATTATCGCAGCGGTGTCGCAGGAACCTGAACTTATAAAAATGGCCAAAGACAGCGGTGCTGAAGGCATAAACATTGCCGGTATTTGCTGTACGGCTAATGAGATACTAATGCGGCATGGAATACCGGTTGTGGGCAACTTTCTACAGCAGGAACTGGCAATGATGACTGGTGTGGTGGAGGTTATGCTGGTGGACGTGCAGTGCATTATGCCCGCACTCGGGTCACTGTCCGGCTGTTTCCATACCAGGCTTATTACCACCTCGCCCAAGTGTAAAATTGCCGGTGCTGAGCACATAGAATTTCACGAAGACAGGGCAATTGAAACGGCCAGGAAAATCCTCAAAATCGGTATTGAGAATTTCGCAAACAGAAAGGGCGAAGCTAAGATTCCGAAACTCAAGGAGCGAGGAATTGCGGGGTTTACAACGGAAAATATTTTTTACCATCTTGGCGGCCGATATCGCGCAAGTTACCGTCCGCTAAATGACAATATTATCAACGGACGAATTCGTGGTGCCGCTGGAGTTGTAGGCTGCAATAATCCCAAGCAGGTTCACGATTACGGTCACCTTACGATGATAAAGGAACTTATCAAGAACGATGTTTTGGTGGTGAGCACCGGTTGCAGTGCTATTGCGGCTGGTAAGGCTGGGCTTATGAGACCAGATGCAGCGGAGAAATACTGCGGCAAAGGATTGCACGAGGTATGTGAGACCGTGGGTATACCACCAGTGCTTCACGTCGGCTCGTGCGTGGATAACAGCAGAATTTTAACGACTCTGGCAAACGTGGTTGCCGAAGGTGGACTCGGAGATGATATTTCAGATTTACCTGTTGCCGGCGCAGCCCCCGAATGGATGTCTGAAAAGGCTGTTTCCATCGGGATGTATTTCGTTGCTTCCGGGGTCTATACGGTGATTGCCGAACCGCTGCCGGTCCTCGGTGCTCCAAATTTAACAAGCTATTTAACCGATGGGATTGAAAAAGACGTTGGTGGCAAATGGGCCTTTGAACGAGACCCAATTAAGGCCGCCCATATGATGATTGAACATATCGAGAGTAAGCGCGACGCACTGGGGATTAATGTGAAGGCCGAACGTAAGCTTTATGGTATGGAAGACAGGCGTACTTTAAGCGTGGAGTAATTACCGAAGAGTAACCAATGGATTAATAAAGAAGTACAGGATACGAGAGGTTAACTTATGTCAAAAATTATTGCATCAGCGGCGATACGCGGCGCTCATAAAATAGCCAAACAGGCCGAAGAGATATTAGCACGGGCTATCAAGGAAAAAGGTACAGATTGTGAGGTCGCCTTTCCCAACACCGGCTATTATATACCAATTATTTATTCGATGACCGGCCGAGCGGTGGAAAAACTTGCTGACTTCGAAGAAGTCATTCGGGAAATCAAGGACCTGCTGCCACCTTTGGTTGATGAGGACTTGTGGATACCTTACCTTGGTCCGGCTCTCGATGCGGGAATGGCGACTCTTTTCGCCGAGGAGATTATCGAGGCTTGCAAGTATTTAATCGGGCCTAATCCTGTAGACGATATATGGCTTGGAGCAGCGGACGATATAATCCTGCGAGAGCGGGGCATTCAGTTTGTTGACGGCACGGCGCCGGGATTTGCGGCGATTGTTGGCGCTGCACCCGATGTTGAAACAGCGGTCAATATAGCGAGGGAACTGCAAGAGCGCTGCCTGTACGTTTTTATGTCGGCTCATAATAACGGTACCAGCTTTGCCGAGCAGCTTGTCGAAGGCGGTGTTCAGTTGGGTTGGGAAACACGTCTGGTTCCTTTCGGCAGGGAGATTACCTCGGCGATATATTCGCTTGGTTTTGCCTGCAGGGCGGCGCTTAGCTTCGGCGGCGTTGGGGCCGGTGATTTTCGGCGCAACCTGCTTTACAACAAGAACAGAATCTTCGCCTTCGTTATGGCCCTGGGTGAAGTTACAGACGAGTGGTACGCCACGGCGGCTGGTGCTATTAGTTACGGTTTTCCGACTATCGCGGATTCCGACATCCCGGAAATACTGCCTACCGGTGTGTGTACCTATGAGCATGTTGTGTCGAATGTGCCTCACGACAAAATAGTTGAAAAGGCCATCGAAGTTCGGGGCCTTAAGATAAAAGTTTCGGAAGTTCCTATTCCGGTATCGTACAGTCCGGCCTTTGAAGGTGAACGGATTCGCAAAGAAGAGATGCACTGCGAGTTCGGAGGCAACCGCACACCAGCCTTCGAATGGTTCACAACGCTTGATACCCAGGAGGTGGAGGACGGCAAAATAGAGGTGATCGGTCCGGACATTGATTCTGTCGAGGCCGGTGGGCAGCTACCGTTGGGGATAGTAATTGAAGGCGCCGGGCGAAAAATGCAGCCAGATTTCGAGCCGGTGCTGGAACGGCAGGTACACACATTCATCAATGAGGCTCAGGGTGTCTGGCATATGGGCCAGCGAGATATAAACTGGTTGCGCATCAGCAAGGATGCCTTCAAGGCGGGATTCAGAGTAGAACACTTCGGTCATATTTTGCACGCGGTGTATCATAATGAGTTTGGTAATATCGTAGATAAAGTACAGGTCAAACTTTATACCGACGAGGAGAAGGTTTGCCAACTGCGTGAAATGGCCCGTAAAGTGTACGCCGAGCGCGATGAACGTCTTGCCGGTATGGTTGATGAAGAAATCGATACGTTTTACTCCTGCACTTTGTGTCAGAGTTTTGCGCCGAACCACGTGTGCATAGTTTCACCGGAGCGACCGGGTTTGTGCGGCGCTTATAGCTGGCTTGACTGCCGGGCTGCATACGAGATAGCCCCGAGTGGGCCAAATCAGCCCATCTCAAAAGGCAATTGCATTGAGCCGACCATCGGTCAGTGGGACAAAATAAATGCGTTCGTTCTGAAAACCAGTGGCGGCAACATCGAAAGAATGAGCCAGTATAGTCTGATAGTTGACCCGATGACATCGTGCGGCTGCTTCGAATGTATTGCTGCAATTCTGCCTTCAACCGGCGGCATAATGATTGTTAACAGAGAGTACTCGGAAATGACTCCCTGCGGAATGAAATTCTCAACCCTCGCAGGCACCGTTGGCGGCGGAAACCAGACGCCGGGCTTCATCGGACATTCAAAGCACTACATCAACTCAAGAAAATTCATAGCTGCTGAAGGCGGAATTCGCCGAATCGTGTGGATGCCTACGATGTTGAAAGAAGGAATTAAAGAGGTTTTTATTCGCAGAGCCGAAGAACTTGAACTTGGTGGAGAAGAATTTTTCAACAAGATTGCCGATGAAACCACAGCCGCTACAGAGGAAGAGGTTTTAGAGTTTATTACCCAAGCCGGCCATCCTGTAACCGCTTTGGAACCGATGTTCTAAAAAGAAGGATAGTTTGCAACGGTTAAAATAAAAAGTTTACTACAGTAAAAGTAAAGGAAGAAGATTATGGCGCTAACAGGATTAGAGATTTTCAAACTCCTACCGAAAACCAAC
>CAZTKW010000242.1:3100-5776 GCA_964614315.1 uncultured Pirellulales bacterium | reverse complement strand
GGAGAAGTCCTTGTTCGCTTCTCGATCTGCCGAAGCCAGTCCAGGACCGCTCCTCCCTGGCCGTCGGGAAGCTGGAGATCGAGGACCGCCGCACCCGGGGGGTCGTGTTTCAGGATGCGCAGGGCCTCGCCACCGGTAGCTACCTCGGTGATGTCAAAGCCCGCGCTGTGCAAAGAAAACCGCAGCATCCTGGCCACACTCTCGTGGTCCTCGATTACAAGGACCCTTGGATGGATATCGCCAGCCATGTGTGTCACCGTACATGGCAGCTGTGCAAAACGTGTGAAGGCCCAAGCGGGCGGCATGAAAAAGGTGTGAATGCCGGGGGTTAGAGGGAAGGGCTATCGAGAATTAGGGGCCCGAAGCTGTCGACCCGGCCATCCCCTATGCAAGGAGCCTAGGCAGCCAGCGGCGGCGAGGCAAGGAAGTCGCGAACGGGGAGTGGGGAAACGCTGACCGCCCAGGGAGAGCCTGCTGGGGACCTAGGGCTTAGGCATCCGGTATCCGACCTGCCGCTCGGTGGCAATGAATCGCGGGTGTCGGGCGTCGTCACCCAGCTTGCGGCGCAGATTGCGGATGAAGGAACGCACCAGCTCGGTTTCCCCCGAATACTCCGGACCCCACACCCGGTGGAGGATCTGGTCATAGGTCAAGACCCGGTCGGCATGGGTTGCCAGCTCGTACAGAATTTTGTACTCGGTGGCAGAGAGGGAGACCTCCTGGCCTCCCACGGTGACCCGCCGCTCTGCAAAGTTGATTGCGAGGTCACCCAGCACAAACGGCGGCCGTGCCTCCATCAGGTCGGGCAAAAGCCGTCGCCGCAGCGCCGCCCCAATACGGGCAAGCAGCTCCGAGGGCGAGAAGGGCTTGGTGATGTAGTCGTCAGCCCCCATTCTTAGGGCGCGGACCGTGTCCTCATCCCGATCGCTTGCGGTGAGAAAGATAACCGGCACCCCTGAGAACTCCCGGATACGTCGGAGCAGGTCGAAGCCGCTGGCCCCCGGAAGCCTGAGGTCTAGCAAGACCAGGTCTGGCTCCTCCAGCTCAACGAGCTTCGCAACCTGCGATGGGTCGCCGGTCACGATGGGCTGGTATCCCGCCTCGTCCAGGGAACGCTGGAGATAGCGTAGAACCTGCGGCTCGTCATCCACGGCGAGCACGCGCGTCCTCTCACCTGCCCGCCGGACCTTTCCCAGGTGCACCGCCCTCCGAGCTTCGTCCGATAGCGACCTGACGCCGGTTTCGGTGGCTATCGGCAAGGTGAAGCTGAATGTAGAGCCCCGCCCCGCCCCAGCGCTATCTGCCCAGATGCGCCCGCCGTGGGCCTCCACGATCCCCTTGCAGATGACCAGTCCCAGGCCGATGCCCGAAAGCTTCTGCCCAGTATCGTCATGAACCTGCGAGAATTTCTTGAATAGACGAGGCAGCTTCCTTCTAGGGATTCCCTGGCCCCGGTCCCGGACATGCACCGTGACCTGCAGGGGGTCATGTTCGACTGCTATGATGATGGGAGCCGTTGTGGGTGAGAATCTAGCCGCGTTGTTGAGGAGGTTCGTCAGCACCTGAGCGACCCTGTGCCCATCTGCGTTGACGGGGGGAGGCCATCGGCCAGTTCCAACTGGACATTGTGGGAGCCGCGGCTGCGCACAAAGGTTGCCCGGGCTTCTTCGAGAACCGGCCGCAGGTCGGTGGGTTCAGGGCTAATCGACAGGGAGCCAGCCTCGATGCGGGTCATATCCAGGAGGTTGTCCACCAGTTCCCGGAGACGGTCTGCCTGCTCGTCCACAATCTGAAAGAGCTCTCGGTTCTCCTGGGCGCCGAGGGCTCTCTCGCTCCCCAATGCGGTCGCTGCCGATCCCTTGATGGCCGTGAGGGGCGTCTTCAGCTCGTGGGTCACCATGCCCAGGAATTCGCTGCGGAGCCTCTCCAGTTCTTCCTCCGCCCGCTTGCGCTCGGTGAGGTCACGGAATATGGTCTGAATGAAGTCTCTCCCCCCAATGGAAATAGCCCTTGTCCTTACCTCGATGTCACGTATCTCGCCGCTTTTTCTCCTATGTTTCGTTTCGAAGGTGTCAGCCCCCTCCTTGATGATTTTCTCCATGTGCTTCGCTACTTCCTCGGGAGATTCAATGACCTCAAAGTCGGATATCTTGAGCTTTTCGAATTCCTCGCGGGTGTAACCGAGGGCCTGGTGGGCCCTGTCGTTGAACTGCAGCACCGCTCCGCTCTCTGCGTCAATGAGGAGAATTGAGTCTGCCGCTTGCTGGAAGACAGCGCGGTATCGCTCCTCGCTCCCCCGCAGCGCTTCCTCCATCCGCTTGCGCTCCACGGTTTCTGTCAATCGTTTGGCAATAGCCTGGATCAGGCTTCTCTCCTCCTTGAGGAAAGGCCCTTCATCGCACTCTGGCCTCTCTTCCAGGTAGCAGACCTCGACAGTGCCGACTGGACCGCCGTGCAGGATGATATCGCTTGTCTGCCTCCAAGCAGTTTCCTTCCAGTTACCCGTTTCGAATACTTGATCATCCAGGAGAATGCGCGCGCAGGTGACTTCCGCATACCGCCAGGCGGGGGGAATCAGATCAACTACTCCCTGGAGTACCTCCTCCAAAGAGACGCCGGGCTTGTGGATAAGAGTACAAATGGCGTAGAGGCAATTCAGCTCCTTGACGCGCTCGC
>CAZTKW010000242.1:0-3090 GCA_964614315.1 uncultured Pirellulales bacterium | reverse complement strand
AACACGGTGCGTCTGCTCGCGTAACGCCTCCTCCGCCCGTATCTGCTCTGCCACGTCGATGAGGGAGAGCACAAGCCCTTGGACACGGCCGGAGGCGTCCTTCACCGGCGAAAGCGTCCAGTCCCAGTAGGTTATGCCTCGTTCTGCTTGATCCGCGTATACGAAGGGCTTGGCGGTGTACTGAACCGGCTCTCCTGTGTCCCTCACCTTCTCGAATATGGCCTGGTTCTCCGGATTGGGGAAGAAGACGAAGTGGTTCTTGCCGATGAGCTCTTCAGCGGTGTGGCCCGAACCCCTGGCGTAGGCAGAGTTGACCTTCATGAAGTTGAAATCCGTGTCCAGGTAGGCGAGCTGCGCACTTGTGGTCTCCATGATGACCTCCAGCATGTCCCTTTCATTCTGGAGGGTTGTGGCGAACTCCTCGGCGTGCGTGCGGTCTCGACGGGGCTGGGCAAGCAGCCGCTTCTGCTTGTTCTGCGCCTGCTGCGCCGCTCCCTTCCTGCCCTTCTTTACCGTCTTGCCCTTCGCCATCTGGTCTCCCTGACTTCGGTCCTAGGGGAACCCTAGCTGTTATTGTCGAGTATAGCACTAGCGGGGGGACGGGGCTACCTGACGGGCTGAAGGACCCCTGAGCGGCGGTGCTTTCCACATTCGATGCACAAACCGTGAGCCGCCCGGCTCCCCTCGTGGAATCTTCTGTGGTTGTAGAGAGCCTACCCGCGGAGCGGGGGATCTGCTTGGGAAGCCCTAGATCTCCAGCGGTCCCTCCCTGAGGGATCAGCGTTTCCCCACTCCCCGTTCGCGCCTTCCTCACCTTGCCCCCGCTGGCTGGCCAGGCTCCTTGCATAGGGGATGGCGGCGTCGACAGCTTCCGGCCCCTAGTTCTCCGTAGCCCTTCTCTCTAACCCCGGTATTCACACCTTTTTCACGCCGCCCGCTCGGGTATTCACACGTTCTTCACGGCTGGCATGTAGGATGACACACCTGGCTAGCGATATCCATCCAAGGATCCTTGTGGTCGAGAATGACGAAAGTGTGAGCAGGATGCTGCGGCTTTCTTTGCACAGCGCGGGGCGGAGCAGCGAGGGGGCCGCGGGTGGCGCCTGGGCAGGGAGGGCACTCCGGCAAGACCGCGTCGATAGTCATCCGGTCACCGTTCCCCAGTCCTCGCCGGGGTTTCGAGGCGGCTTGCTCATCCATGACCTAGGTGGCTGTCGTGGATAATCTGGTGGATAACTTGGTGGAAAAGTGACATCGCAGCGAGAAGAGACCTTGACTAAAGGACAATAATAGTCAACAATGGGCGCACTTATGTCGTCCGGAATATCAGTGGCGATGGTGGTAGCGCATGTGAGGGATGTCTCGGGTCGGGCGGCATAGCAACGGTTTCAAGCCGACCGGTGGGTTCAATTTTTCGCCTGGTGAACTCGGCGCCCGAGAGCAACGAAGGCGGAGGGGACCTAAATGAGGGTGATTTTGGTCGGTCTAGACGCGAAGACCAGCAATAGCATTGTACTCAATCTTCGCCTGCGGTGGCCGGCTCTTGAAGCGTGCAACGCCAACGGTGCGCAGCCCGTGCATCAGCTCTGCAGTGCTGTGCCAGACCTTATTGTCCTCAATGCCACGACCGGCGGGGCGCAAGCGGTGAGCGAGATCCGCAAATCCTGCGACGCCGCTATGGTCGTCTTGGCGCCAGAACCCGAGGAAGCCGAACTAGTGGACATGCTCGAAGCTGGCGCCGACGATTATCTAGGGCTCTCCGCTAGCCCAGCACAGCTAGTGGCGAGGGTTTCAGCCGCACTAAGACGCGCCCAGAAACCTATGGAGCGTCCTGAATCACTGCTGGAATGCGGCGAGCTGCAAGTGAACCCCGATAGTCACGAGGTCCTGATCAAAGGGCAAGTGATTTATCTGACACCGACCGAATTCAAGCTCCTGTGTCATTTAGCCAAGAACAAAGGCCGCCTGGTGACCTACCAAGCATTGAAGACGATCGTGTGGGGATCCGAGGGTGACTTCTACGCGGATTCTCTACGAAAGTATGTCCAGCGGGTGCGCCAGAAGATCGGAGAGCGCGGAAGGGTAGGGACTCGAATAGAAACGGTACCCCGGACCGGATACAGGCTCATGGAGGCTGCACCGGGCGACTCCTAACTCGAGAAGGCCCCCAAAGCATTGTCCCCTAAGTGTCACACTTTTGGGACGTTTCTTTCCCCCATCAGACCGCCAATGTTCATGACGCCCCGATAAGATTCGGGGCGTCATGGCTCAAAAAGTGCTGGTGATCGACCAGGACGACCTGGAACGCCGCCGGGTGGTGAGGGACCTCAGGGAGGCAGGGATGGTGGTGGGCGAAGCTTCCAGCAGTGTTGAGGGGCTTATTGACGTCCTCGAGGAAGTTCCCGAGGTCATTGTGCTTGCCGAGGAGATGCCGCCCCTCGACGCGGACGATGTCGTCGATGTCCTGAGGCGGCTATCCGATGCGCCGCTGATCATTCTGGGAAGCGGCGGCGAGCCTACAGAAGTGTCTGCGCTGGAGCGTGGCGCCGATGTCTATCTGCGAAGGCCCTTCACTCCTGCCACGCTGCTGGCCTGGGCTCGAGCTCTTCTCCGCCGCTATCATCCATCTTCCTCCATGTTGGGCGTCCACCTCCAACTCGACGGCCTGACTCGTGTTCTCACCAGTACTGAAAAGCGACTGCTGGTCTGCCTGGCAGCCAACGGCACGGGCCTCACCAGCCAGGGCCAGCTAGTGACCAGGGTCTGGGCCGGAGACGCCAGCCCTGGCGTAGCCAAACTCTATCTGCGGCGATTGCGACGCAAGCTGGAGGAAGCAGCCTGTGGGCTCCGCCTGGTGTCCCTGCGAGGGGTGGGGCATCGACTTGTGCAGGCTGACACGGAAGCGGCCGGCCTTGGGCCCAGAGGCATACCAGCGGCGGGCGGTGTAGAAGCAGCCCGCCAGCGCCAGGAACAGGCTAGCCAGGCGGGTGGAGGCTGGTCCGGGCAGGACGGTGATAGGCGCGAGAGGTTGAATGCCGCCTATTGCGCCGGCGGCATAGGGCGAATAGACGATAAGGAAAGGAGATGGGC
>CAZTKW010000241.1:0-5778 GCA_964614315.1 uncultured Pirellulales bacterium | reverse complement strand
GACAACTTCGCGATCAATATGGTAAAGTACGCGGTGAAGACCTTGACGGTTTGGGCCCATTTCCGGCAACACAGCAAGTTGTGCCAACACATGTGAACACTCCGTCGAAATTTTTGACCCCGGCTCACAATTTTGCGCCAGTTGCCGGAATTGGTTTCGAGCGTCTTCGATGATTCTTCGAACGTCATCCGCCGACGTGGTGACGGTGCAAGACTGCTCGATTCCTTCCAAACGAGGCAGAATGTTTTTTATGACCCATGATAGTGGTAGCTGTGAACACTGAACACATACAACCATTGGGTAACTTGACCGTCCTTTTCCGTCCCGAGAAGACCACAAACGTCCAGCGACCACGTCCCCATTGATGCACCAGACAAGGGTATGCCCATACTTTTCGACTCGCTGGTTCTCTTCAAGCTTGTCCCAGCTTCCGGAATCAATATTGCTGCCGATACCCTGCGTGTAAAGGATTCGTTTCACGGCGACGAGAACATCCGTATCGAGACCTATGTCATCAATATGGTCATCCCACCCCGGATGCTTGCCGAAAGCAGCTATAAAAACTCTTTCGGACACAGCATTATGTCCCCTTTGATTGAACCGTTTTATAATTTTTTTCAAAATAGAAGCCAAAAGCCGTTCTGCTCCTACTGTTTTAGTGATGGCCACTGTTCGGGTGTCAGTATATCGACCTTACGTGTACATTCATTGTCGCTATAAAATTCAAGCAGCAAATACAAAACACCTCCCCGGCCTTCCTCGCCTTTCATATTTAGCCTGATGTATCCTTTTTTTCGCCCGTCATAACATTCGTGAAACATTCTCAGGCAAGCCCATGGCTGAGAAAACTTAAGAGGATTTGCAGTCGGTTCCTCGTCGCCGGCATGTTCATAAAACTCAACAAGAAGAGGTGGACCGGGATATTGAATAATTATGTCATCTATAGCCTTGTTGTCCCTCGAAGTAGTTCTAACCTCCCCACTTTTGTTTGTTCCCTGGACAAGCCTGAATTTTCTAAAGAAGGGAAGCAAAAGCTGTTCGTTTGCCCGGACAAGGCGGTTCTGTTCCTGATTGCTTAGGAGAGTTACCCTGCAGTAATACGGGTCCTGCCCTCGGGGCAAACTCACAAATAGGTGTTCGATTTTTTCAAACCACTGAGTTTCAGTTGGAAGTAGTTGAATTTCACGCAAACGACCAAGCATCTGATCAATCCTATCGATTGATGTCTTAGCGCCTCCTCCGATGGTTTTAGAGTCAAATTTTTCCTGTAAACGAACTTTGTTCAGGAAAGAGCCTGCCAAGATGAGCTCGTTCCGCGTCAAGCTGGCCTGACTGCTAATCTCCAGGGGAAACTTGACACTGTAGCTTGTTTTCAGCTCACGAAAGGCTTTATTTCCCTCACCTTGAACTTGTATCCCCAGCTGAGTTAACAAACTGTAAGTCAACTCAGTCCAATATGCATCCACAAATTCTGCATAGAACCGATAAGAGAAAGGAGTGTAATCCTCGCGGAAAACTCTGGGCTGCATACTCAACAAAGCCCTGCGTTTTTCCCACATATCACCGCCTAATTCGCTCCACTTTGTGAGAACGGCCCGAGAAGTACGATAAATCCTTTCGTATTTGTTTCTATCTCTGATTTTTTCCAGATTATCTTTGAACAGTTTGATTTTTTCATTGCTTTTGGGAATATAAGCACTGAGCTGCGTAAGCGCCTTTTCCAGAGAACTACCAAAATCATCCAACTCGTCGAATACCTCCCTGAAACCCAAGTTAGTGAAACGCTCGGAATCACGGCTGACCTTAGCTTTGATTACGTCCTCCGGCACACGGTCAAGCCAATAGTAATCAACGCATCGAGCAGCATAATCGGAGTACACACCGTTTGCGTCATTATACACTGTCATGAGAGCCTTCTCTTCGGGCAATTCATAGCTGCGTAAGGTGTCACCAAAAGACTTCCAACCGTCCAGGACAGCGCCACCAATGTGCGGGTCATATTTTTTGTTGATGGTCTCCGTCGGAATATCTTTCCAATCCCAATCGGCTTCGTTTTCTACTATTGTTTCAATCACCTCTATGCTCTTAGGAGCAATATCCAGGCCTGCCTTTACAACCTGATACAGATGCCTGCACTCAGCCAAGCCAAGAGCAAACTCGGAAACAGCGGAAGCTTCCCTGAAATGAAAAGCAGTTGAGTCAAGGCGAAGTAAATGCTCAATCTCCTGACGTGCCTGGGCTGCGGCTTTTCCGACTCCCCTGATTGTGTCAGCCGTTTCGCTAAGTCTGGAGACGGTATCCGTTGTGGTAATCAATTCATTGGCCTGTGAGTACATCTTGAATCGGATTTTGTATAAGCGGCCCTGGTCTTGAATCTCTTTATAAAATCTTTCATCGAGCAGTCTGAACCTCTCTCCCAGCTCGCCCCTGCTTATTCTTTCTACTATTTGACGGTAAGTCGTTTCGAGTTTATCCCGAAGGCTGCTCAAGAAGTTTTTCTCCTGCACTTCGTTCATTTCGTTTAGAAGGAACTTATAATTAATGTCAATCTCTTTTAGAGCCATAGCGGCCGCCTTGTTCCACAGGTCCTCAAGGGCAGTATCGCCCTCAATCTCGCGGCCGTAGTTATCGACACCATCCCTGGCTTTCTTCAGATTTGCAAAGCATTCTTCCCAACTTCTTATAAATTGTTCGAGTTGCCCGGCTGTATAGGGTTTGACCGATTCGTCTGAGTATCGCTGCTGAAGAGCAAAAATACGTTCTTCGGCGTGATTGAAATCGTCGAGAGCGTTTCCAAGCACCTCTATTATCCGAACTTGAGCATAATCCCGGCTTCGTGCGCTCAGCCGGTTCGGGTCTGTCCAGTAATCGTTGAAAAAGGTTACACCATTCTCTAATGTGGTGTCCTTGGCATTGGGGTCGGTCTTGAGAGAGGCAGGCGGCCAAGTCCCACTATAGATGATCTCCAACGGGCGATGTAGTTCGGCTTTATCTTCATTATATATTTTCAAACGTTTTTTGAAATCTTCCTCATCTTCAATATCTTCATCATGGCTAAAAACATATTTGAAAAAAGGATCCAGGAAGGTATCGGCAGAATACACACCCTCATCATTTAGAGGCTTATTGGACTTTAGCTGAATTAGCTGTTGCAGCACTTGAGTCTCTGGATTCTGGTATGTACATTCACCACTTTCCTTTGCATCCATCAGATTCCGGGCGGCCTGTATGAACGGTTGAATTACTCCAACCTCGTAAAGCACATCCTGTGCATTTCTGAGCTTTGCCGGTGTGATGCGCCGTGCAAACTTAGCCGCAAGTTTGAAAATCCAAGGTATACCCTTTTTGTCCCATCGTTCTACAGCATCAGCAAGTCGTGCAGAAACATTCGACCGCTTAATGTCGCCCGGCATGCCGGGTATTGGATTGCGTCCGATATACCTATAGCCATCTTCATCAACTTTCTTTATCACTTGCAGTTGATTTTGAGTTTCCCTTGGTCCATCTTCCATCAACCTTGCAATGCCCCCAAAATACTCCTGCATCTCCCCAATGCTTTTGCTGAATTTACCTGCTGCATAGAAGGTGAAGAAAAGGAGCAAAATCACGCTGGCCGCAGCCGAAACCAAGACAGCGGTTTTTCGGCGTCTATACAGGCTTTTTGCATTTGTCGCATAGGTAACAAGCCCCTGCTCGCGGAAAATCTTTTTTACAAAAAGGTCCCTTAGAAAATAAGCCCTGTCACGTTCCCACACGCGTCCATCGGGAAGCGAATCAACCGGTACGCCAAGCGATTCGGCCAAGTCCTCATCTAAAACTGAGCCTTCCCTCATTGAAGAGGTGAAGTAAATGCCCCGGAAAAACAGAGGTTTACAAGACCACTGGCTGCCGACACTGAAGATGAGTTCCAGGTAGCGAGCCATACGTGGTGCTATTTTAGCAAGACTTTGTGGAAAAGCGTACAGTGTATCAGCGGTGCACACCTTCTCAAGCCCAGGCTCTTCAGACATTAGTTCATGTAACAGTGCAAGCCTTCGTCGGAAAAGGCGTCCCCGAATTGTCCTTAGATGTTGGTCAACAAAATCAGGATTGTAAGGCTCATCAAGCGGTGCCGGATTAGACCAGCCCAGCATCTGATGCTGAAGCTGTGGATCCTGCAGGTTATCAAAGAAATCACGAAATCCGCTTATCAGGTCGCTCTTGGTAACGACCACAAAGACCGGAAACCGAACGTCCAGAGTTCTCTGGATCACATCAAACTGCCGGGCAATTTTGGATGCCTTTTGCTCAATTTGGTCAGCTGTATCTTTGATAAGGCTGTCCGCAGGTATCACAAGCAGCACGCCGTTGATTGGACAGCTCGGCCGATACTTTTTCATCAAGTTTAAAAACTCCCTCCACTCCTTTGAGCCCCCCGTTTCGACCTCTTCGAACATCAACCGACCAGCGGTATCGAGAATCACTGCGTGGTCTGTGAACCACCAATTCATGTTGATCGTGCCACCCGTACCCTGAAACTCATCCTGCAGACCGGGGGGAAAACCTACGTTACAGTGGCGTATGGCCTCGGTCTTGCCCGAACCGGGTTCACCCACGATTACGTACCAAGGGAAGTTGTAAAGGCTCTTGCCGGCACTTTGAAACTTTTGTGTGCCCTCTTCAAATTTTTTCCGTAAGTCATCAAGCCTTGCTACGTTCGCTGGTTCGCTAATTCCCTGCGGTGTCGCCGAGGAACTCTTCAAAAGATCGCGTTCCATTGGGGCAGCCTTTCGTTTCTTCAGAAACTTTAGCAGACGCCAATACCCCATGAGGAATAAGGCGACCAAGGCCAGTCCAATAAGCACAATCCAAAATACGCTGGGCGAGAAAATTAATCTGAATACTGCCAAAATCCCCCCCCCGGAGGCAAGCACCAGTCCCACTTTGAGCGGCATTGGAAGATTTGTCAAAGTCGAGATTTTATGCATCATAATGCTATCAATTCTCCAGTTTAATTGTTATCACCGTACGAAGACTCGGTGGGAGACGAAGACACTTTTCTATATTCAATAATAGTGTCGAGAGAATTTGTAACGCCTGCCGAGGTTCTTATAAACAAGAACAAATATGCAATGCTCCAAACGATAATAAGACCTATCAGGGCGATTCCGATACCTATCAGCTTTGCGCCGGGCGGCTCCACAAAGTCTCTTGAATCCACGTTTTCATAGGCCTCCGGACAAACATAAGATTTTTCTTCCGCATCCATCATGCCGGAAATACGGGCTGAAAGTTTCGACATGAGTCGCTGGATGCTCTCCGGCTGGCCGGTGTAAATACCTGTGAAACCCAAGCCGAGGCATGTGTAAAATATTACCAGCCTCTGCGTGGCTGCATCACTTGGATCCGCCAAGTCTGCATCCAGCAGGTCAAAGAATTTTTCATCTCCCGCTAATTCGTTCCTCTCGCGAGCTAACTCCGACCATTCGGCAGCGAAGCTCAGCTTGCTTTCTTTGATCATAAAGTCTACGAAGAAGATGAGAGGCAATTCAACCTTTTCGTATTGACTGACTAATTCGGCGGTACCAGACGCATTAGCCTTTATTTCCTCAAGATTTTTTTTTATGTCGCTGCGAACCTGGCTCATTTCCATCGAGTGGCCCATACGCGCCAACCTGCTAAGTCGGGAGACGTACTGTAAGAGTGGTTCACATAGCTCAAGTAGTTTCATTTACTTTGCCTCCGTACTTGGAATAGTCATATACAGTGTAATCTCATAGTCAGAGGATTCAATTCCGG
>CAZTKW010000240.1:0-5785 GCA_964614315.1 uncultured Pirellulales bacterium | reverse complement strand
TAAGAAAAATCATACATTTCAAATAAAACCTGTTGGCCGCTTTTAGGGTCACCACCTTTGAAAGCACTGGCTACTTCTTTGATATGTTTCGTTTGTATATTGTTTCTTCTTGGCAAAGGAAAAACAGAACCATTTAAAAAGCCGTCAAGATATTCTTCTAATTGGTAGAGTTTATTCTTATTGGCACCTATGCCGAAAATATCGTCTACGTTGTTTTCTGCCTTTTCAAATTGTTCATCAGAAAGAATACCCCTGTCTCTCAAATACTTGAGATAAATATATTTCCCTATCAGGGTATGGGCATGTTCTATTGGGAGTTTATAATCTTTACTTTCATCGGTCATAACTTTGGAAAGCTTTTTGAGATTTGCCAGCAGATGTCGGTCAACTCGTCCTTCTATCGAGATCGGTCTTTGCTTCCAGATGTTACCGGTGTCAATAGATTCGGATTTCAGCGCAGAAAGTTTATTCAAAACTTCATTGGCATTTTTGGCTACTTCCAGAACTTGCTCTTCATCACTTTGTTCGCGGTCATATTCGAATCCAGAGTATAAACGGATATTCTTTGGGGTAACAACAATCAGAAAGGGGACTATGTTTTGGTTCCAGACTCTTTTGTGGATTTTTTCGGCCTCAGTCTCATTGTCAGCCTCACAGACATAAACTACAGGTGTAAGTGAACTACCGGACATCCTATCAGGTGAATCAAGAAGTGCGTAAACACCTTTTAAATTACAATGCTCTTTCTTCTCTGCCTGAGTAAAGAAAAAAGAATAGCCGTGATGTTCTTTTAGCCGTTTACCCTGTAAAAAGGCAGGCCGGTCGGTATAGCCCAATTCATCAATAAGTTGCGTGCTATCCATTTTTATCGCCGTTAAAAATAGGCTTTTTCAAAAAATCACAAATATTCTAAAGACTTATCTGTCATTCGTCAATAGCCTGACGTGGCTGGTTTTTAACTAGCACCGCGAGCTACTAAACACCTCCACATTCCCAACTCCTCGCCACGAGCCTATTCTTAATCCCAACAATATTACTCTTGACTTTTCTTTCCAAGAAGAACACTTCAACGCCTTCCTCTGTTATCGACTTTTTCCAACCGATATATCCACTCAATTAACAGCCCCTTTTTCCTCTTTCAACTTTTTAATTTTGCCTTTCCCACTTTACCTATATTCTCCATTTTAACATTTTAATCACCCTCATTTTGAGACCGGAATTTTCCCCGACTATAAATTACCTATTTTAACATTGGAAATGCTTTTTGAATCGGGTGTGCTATTTTTTACAAATTTACACAATAAAACGAGTCATTTTGTGACTTTTTTTTCAATTTCTCCGCTTTTTGTTCAAAAAGTGCGCCATTTTGTTAAAAAAAGTACGTTTTTTTGTCACGGCCAACGTACCAACCCCCATTTTCAACCCAAAAACAAGCCTCTCAAAAACAGTCGATACACAAAAACACAAAAAACTACATCTTTTTGTTCAAATAATCCTTTCTTTTTGCGCTTTTTTCTCATTTTGTGCAGCAATTTTGTTCAAACGGCTGATAGATAAAATACATTGCCAATTTTAGCTCTGGTGGGTAAATTAGGGCTTCTTTTTGACGATAAACTGCGTTTTTAGACTGTTAAGATATAAGATGATAGGGCGATAGTAATGCAATTTATACAAACCGTAACAGACCTTAAGAAAATCGAAAAAGGCTGTGTTTTGACTATCGGTAATTTCGATGGCGTTCATATCGGCCATCAGAAGGTCTTAACTGCTGCAAAAAAAATTGCAGACGAAAAGAACACTAAGTTGATTATGATGACCTTTGATCCACATCCCTTAGCTGTCTTGCAGCCGCAAAAAGCTCCCGGTATTTTGACACCTTTAGCCCTGCGAAAGCATCTATTAGCGGAACTGGGGGTTGATTATCGTTTGGCTTTGAAAACCGATGCTGAACTGTTAAAACTTTCCCCTGCTGATTTTGTTGATAAATACCTCGCAAAGGCGGTTCAGCCCTGCGTAGTAGTTGAGGGCGAGAGCTTTAATTTCGGTTTCAAAAGGCAGGGCAATGTTAATATTCTCAAGGATTTAGGGGCTAAAAAGGGCTTTGAAGTTATTATAGTCCGGGCTAAAGAGGTAAAACTCTCCATGGGCCGGCCGGTTAAAATCTCAAGCACAATGATTCGCAATATGCTCGCAGAAGGAGCAGTGGCCGATATTGCTATCGCACTGGGCAGGCCGTATCGACTGATTGGTCAGGTAATACCCGGCCGAGGAAAGGGAAAAGAACTTGGTTTTCCAACCGCCAATATGCAGCCCCCGAACCAGGTTATCCCTGCTGAAGGTGTATATGCCGGCCTTGTAGAAACCGGCGCCGATTTCGAAGAGGTCTGCACAGCAAAAAGAAAAATCCCTTCTGCCTTTAGTATTGGCAGGTCAAGTACATACGGCAATGATATTCCACTATTGATAGAAGCGCATATATTCTCTGACAGCGTGGAAAACTTATTGAGCAAATGGTTGGCAATGGATTTTATTGAACGTATCCGCAGCCAGAAGAAATTCGACAGCGAAAAAGCCCTCGCCCAACAAATAGCAAAAGACTGCAAAAAAGCAAAAAAAATATTGAATGACGATTTAACAAATTAGCATAGAATGATTGGAAACAAACGAAAAGATAAAAAGGGTGTATATGATAAGTGATAGTGATTTCAAGAAAGCGGTCGATTTAATAAATAAGTCTCAAAGAGTTTTAATAACAACACATACACGACCGGACGGAGACGCCTGTGGTTCGATTGTCGCAATGGCTGATTCACTAATCTCGCTTGGAAAACAGGTTACGCCGATACTATTATCACCGTTACCGGAATGGTATCAATCCCTGTTCACGCAGAAACCGGCAATTCTCGGCGAAGACGTTAGTATCGAACAGCTAAAAGACGGCCGTTTCGCTGAATTTGATTTGATTATGCTTATTGACGTTAATAGTGATAACCAGTTGCCGAAGTTTGCGGATTTCTTAAAGCAAAATGAAAAGCCGGTTATTGTGTTTGACCACCATATGACAGGTGACGGCCTTGGCGATATTGAGCTGATTGATACCGCTGCTGCTGCCACGGGAATGATTGTCCTCGAATTATTAGAATACACCGGCTGGCCCATAACTGAGACAATTGCACAGGCTTTATTTATCTCGATTGCTACCGATACAGGGTGGTTTCGATTTAGTAATACTGACAGCAGAGTTTATAAAAGCTGTGCAGAGTTGATTGACGCTGGCGCAAATCCCACCCAAATTCATCACAGCTTATACCAGAATTTCTCATTTGCCAGGGTTAAACTTATGTCGGCGATGCTCAATTCGCTTGAATTGCATTTTGACGGCCGATACGCAGCGCAACATCTCCTGCAGCAGGATTTTGAACAAAGCGGGGCCGACTATAAGGACACTGAAAATTTAATCGACGAATGTCAACAGATTGGATCCGTCGAAGTTGCCGCTTTATTTGTTGAACTAAAAGATGGACGAATTAAATGCTCGTTGCGCAGTAGGGGGGATGTGAGTGTGCTTGAAATCGCTCAGAAGTTTGGTGGCGGCGGACATACAATGGCTGCCGGTGTTCATTTGCAGGGACCTTTGGAAAAAGCGGAGCAGATTATCAAAGCTGAAATTGAAAAACAACTGCGGTAACATCCCGGCATCTCAAAAACGTTACTCCCAGCTTTTGGCCCAATGAAACACCAGAGCCTGTAAATCGGTAATATCGACAATGCCGTTGCCGGTAATGTCGCCCGAAAGATTTGGACCTTGTTTTAACCAGTTATGTGCAAAAAAGCCATAGTCTCCAAAATCGATTCGGCTGTCGGGATTTATATCGACCTCGGTGTTCTGGTAGCCCTCGGTAAACCACTGTTGACAAAAGGCGGCCAAATCGAACCGGTCGATTTTGTTGTCATCAATTAAATCAGCGGTAAGAGGATTTGTTTTTTCCAGCCATTGGTTAGCTAAAGAAAGATAGTCAAATAAATTGACAAAACCGTCGTTATTAACGTCGGCAGAGCCTGTCTTTGGTCCTGTATCGGCAAAGACGCCGTTGCCTGAGCCGTCCTGTCCGTAACTTTGCCAGACTGTAAGAAATTCGCTATTTTCTTTCAGAGCGACCGCTGGATACTTTTGGTCGTTTGCTACATAAGTATTAACGCAGAACTCGTCGCCGACAGGAGAAGAAAAACTGTCATATCGCTGGCCGAAGATATCTCTTATATTGCTGCCGGCTGGGCTTTCGCTGTCCCATACGACGACAAACTCGCGTTTGCTATTCATCGCTGCTTTCGGGTGCTGCTGTGCACCGTTGGTCCTTGTATTGACTAATAACTCCGCCGTAAGCGAGGTGGCGTCGAATTTGTATCGGCGCGCATAAATATTGTCCTCATTTGCCGAATCGGGATGTCCGTCCCAGGCCACTATGAAGTGTCCGTTGCCGTCCATCGCGATGGAAGACTGAGTAAGTGAATTCAGACTGGTGGTGTTGACCTGCCAGGGACTGGTTTTTTCTGTGCCGTTGCCGTAATACTGGCGAGACATAATTAAGTTGGATGAGTGATAGATATCATCCTGTACCCAAACAACGGTAAAGTTGTTATTCCCATCCATAGCTACGTCCGGATAGCGGGATTGAGGCAATAAATTAACTTTTCCGGCTGCAATTGGTACAGCGTTTGAGTCATAAAGTTTATATAAAATCTGCCAGATTTCGGATTGGGCGATAGTCTGGTTGTTTTCCCAGACGATCACGAAAGTTCCTGTTTTGCTCATAGATACTTTTGGGTGAAGGTCTCTTCCGTTGGGGTCGTCGTTTACGCGGAACTCATTGCCGACGGTTTGACAGTCACAGTCGAACCGCTGGGCGAAAATATCTTCCTGGTTTGAGCCTGGGCCGTGCCAGACGACAATAAAATTACCAACCAAATCGGCGGCAAGGTCCGGAGAGGTCTGATTACCGCCGGTTGTGGTGTTAATCTGAAATTCATCACCCAAAGGGCTGTAATTTGCATCAAAACGCTGTGAGAAAATGCCGCCGGAACCTCCGTCCTGAGCATAACTGCTCCAGGCTATGATGAAATTATTGTTGGAATTGGTGGCTAAGGCAGGGTCGCTCTGGTCATAGGTTGTTTCTGTAGTTGCCCGAAACTCGCCCACGGAAAGCGTAATAAGAGTTGTGTTAATAAGTAGATATAAAAAAAACGCCTGTTTCACAAATTATCACCCTCCGCAATTTTATAAGCATATTTTTCCTATTATTTATGAACTGTTATTGGCTAAGTTACAAGTAAATTATATGGAAACTATTCCCGCTATCAAAGTAAAAATCCGAAAATACTATTTTTCCCGTTGGTTTGCGAACATTGCCCTTAAAGCAGGCGTATAAAAAAAAATAAAAAAACATAAAAAAAAACCTTGACTGCAAGTCGATGTCATAATAAACTGGATATGTAGGCGGTGGTTGAAGTGTATAACTACCGGCCGGAAAGGGTGAAATAAGGACTTTGGAGAAAATCTTAATAATTTGTGTTTTGTTGCTTTAAACTGTTCATAGCTCAGCAGGAGCGTATGTAGAAGCCGCTGGCAGCTAAAAGCAGCGGTTTTTTTGTTGTTCTTTTTTAAGTTTATAGTTATAACCGAACGCTGATAGGCGTTAGTTGTAAGGAGACGCCATTTTGCCATTTGGAGCAAAATGGAAATCCAGCTTATATACGGGCTCGTAGCTCAGCTGGTTAGAGCGCACGC
>CAZTKW010000239.1:0-5798 GCA_964614315.1 uncultured Pirellulales bacterium | reverse complement strand
ATAAAGTTTATGGGGAGCAACCGGACGCTGCCTGTTGATGTTAAAAAGGCCCATGTGAGGCAGGAGATTATACTTGATAAATACCAGATACCTTCCGAGGCCTATTTGGAGGAAGAGCTATGAAAAGACAAAGGTTTATTTTGGTTTTTATGTTTTTTAGTTTAAGCTGCTTTTTTTCTGCAGTGAACGGCGGCGAAGCCGGTCGGGCTGATATTACCGATGCAATGAAGGAATCTATAGTTTATTTGAATACGTCGTTTTATGGTTACCAGCAACATCAGCCGTGGAGACACAGAGACGTTAAGGAGGGGTGGGCCATCGGCTGTGCGGTTGGTGAATACGAGGTGCTAACGACGGCGTGGAATGTTGCGGATGTGGTTTTGATAAAAGCGCTTAGATACGGTCAAAATGAGTTTGTTGGGGCTAAAATCAAGGTGGTTGATTACGAAAGCAACCTTTGCCTGATAGAACTTGATGCCAATAAAATGAGCGAGCCTTTGAAACCTCTTGTGTTTAGCGAAGATTTTCCGAAGGGAGCAGTAGTTGATTTCTACTGGCTATCATCCGGTAATCATTTGTATAGCGGGCGGGGATATCTTGACCGTGCGCGAGTTGAGAGGACAAGAAGTTCATACGAAAGACGGCTTCATTACGTCGTTGCCAACACATCCGGCCGTACGGGTATAGGTCAGGTCTATTGTGTCGACGAAGAACCGGTCGGTATAGCGTGCTGGTCGAACGATAACAAAGAGGCGGGGCTGATTCCGGGCGAGGTAATCAATAAGTTCTTAGCTGAAGCGGCGAAAGAGAATTATAAGGGATTCGGAGCGGTTGGTTTTGTAGTGACGAGTCTGCTTGACCCTGCGATGCGTTCTTTTCTGAAGATGCCGGAGTCTGTTACAACGGGGGCTTATGTTAGCGATGTTTACAATCTTGGGACTGGCAGCGATGTTCTTAAAAGGGCCGATGTGATATTATCGATTGACGGTGAAACACTGAATGCTTACGGGAGGTTTTTGCATGCGAAATATGACCGTTTGTATTTTCATCATCTGATAGCAAGCAAGACAGTGGGCGACAAAGTTTTGTTCGAGGTTTGGCGGGAGGGCGAGAAAAAGCAACTTGAGGCTGAAGTTAAAAACTTCAAGGCTTCGGAGATGCTTGTTCCTTATCATGAATTTGACCAGCAGCCGGAATATGTTATCACCGGCGGTTTCATTCTGCAAAAGCTTACCCGTCAGTACCTGGCCGAATGGGGTGAGGGCTGGGCAGGGAAGGTTTCTCCGCACCTGTATCACTATTATCGCGACCTTTCCTTCAAACCGACGGAAGAGCGGGGGGACGTGGTGATACTAAGTTATGTTTTGCCGGCTGATATCAATCTTGGTTACAAGAACCTGAACCAGATTGTTGTTAAAAAATTCAACGGAATGACCATAGGTTCGATTGCGGATATTCTAACGGCCCGGAAGTTAAATCCGGGAGCGAAATATGATGTGATAGAATTTGAGATGGATAATCCCGTTGTTGTAATCGACCGCGAGCAGTTGGCGACAGCCGATATGCTCATCGGAAGAAACTACGGGATAAGCAAGCTTATTAATATTAACAAGTAGCCGGTTTTGAGGTTTTGCCTTGAAGGAATGATGTTATGGATAACGCACTTACCATAACAATAATATTTATAGTATTGTCCACCATAGTTGCGGCATTTATCAGGAGACTGAAAAGGGATAAATGCCTGAAGGATTTTTCTGATTATATGGTAACGGTGGCACAAACATCGGGTAAGACAATTCACGGTAAATTGCGTGTAGAAAATACGGGGCTGGAATTAATTTATTCGGCTACCCATCATGACGAAGACGGACATGAAGAGACGAGCTTTATTCTGTATAAATATGAATATCCCGATATTCAGGCGCTGATTCGCTATCACGATGAACTAAGCCCAAGCGGCAAAGAGAAAAGAGAGAAGGAGTTAAAAAGGACTTATCATCCCGGGGCGTGGCGGAGGTTTAAGAGAAAGACGCTGAATGTTTTCAAGACGATTAGGGATTCGGTTGCTGAAGTGGTGACTTTATTAATAAGTTATGCCAAGAAGACCACCCCTGTAGGTGGGACACTGACAAGCCAGGACAAGTACGTATCGCAGATGAAACAGGAAATGATGGGTTCAGTGGGAACTTCTTATGAGCCGTTATTAGAGAGGTATATTGGGAATAAGGTTGTGCTGGAACTGCTTAAAGGGGACAAGGTGTTCGAATATTGCGGCGTGCTGAAAGAATACACGGCCGAGTTTATTGAAATAATTGATGTAGATTACAACTCAAACGGGGAGAGTCCGGCCAGAAAGGCCGATTTTGTAGTGCTTCGCAAATACGGTCTTATACGCCATCTGGGAGAGTGATATAATTGTATAAGAAAGAACGAAAAGCGTAGAGGGGGAAAGTCAAATCGGGATTACCGTATTTTCTTTACGGCGATGGTGTAGATTTGTCTTTTTTCTTTGAGGTATTTTCTTTCGAAGTTTGTGCCGACCCATTCATCCTCGTCGGCGCCGGCGGTGGGTAGAAATTCAATTTCTTCGAACCGGTCGCTACGCTCGTCCAGAACTTTCTGAATTTGTTCAAAATAATCGGCGTAGTCGGTGGCGATTTTTATACATCCGCCGGTCTTGAGACATCGTAGAATCTCTTTGGTATTGGCCGGGGACACGAAGCGTCTTTTATGGTGGCGTTTTTTAGGCCAGGGGTCGGGGAAGTAGATGTGGAAGCAATCGACAGAATCATCGGGCAGAAATTCAGTTACGAAAGCGGCGGCATCGGTTCTTATTATGCGCACGTTGGTCAGTTTCCATCGGCCGATACGGTCAACAGCGAAGCGGTGATATTTTCTTGCCCATTCGATACCGAGGAAATTGACCTTCGGCTGGGCCTTAGCCTGGTTTACAAGGAAGGTTCCTTTACCGGTACCGACCTCGATATGGACAGGGGCTTTTCGTCCGAAAATCTGCGCAAAATCTATTTTGTCATCCAAATTTTCGGGTTTTAGCGAGATATCAGGATAATCCTTTAATATTCGTCTCATGAGTTAAATCGAGTCCTCAAACCCTGAATCAGGGAGATTTCAATGTGATATTATACAACAAAGAGGCTGGGTGGCGAAGGCAAATCAGTTTTCGGACTTTATTGCGGTTAAAGCAGGCTCGATTACCGTTCGATAATACGATGCGAACCTATTTTTTGCCTATACGTATCGATTAATAGACGCGGAGAGAGGCGAAAAGGAGTAATAAAGATGATTCGGCAATTAATTCGAACTCGTCGCAGGCAAATTCTGATAGATATCAGTACGCAAAAAGACCTGTTTCTTGCCGATGGAAATGCGTGTATAGGCAACCACCGGAGGATTTTAGCTCATATTCGGAGGGTAATAGCGTGGGCGAGACACGGGAATATACCTATAATCTCGACGTGCGAGGTTTACGCCAACAATAATGGCGTTGATGCCCTGAAATACTGCATTGACGGGACAGATGGTCAGAGAAAGATACATTACACTTTGCTGAAGAATCGAGTAAGTTTCGCAGCAGACGGCAATACAGATTTGCCTCGCGATATATTTCGCCGCTACCGTCAGGTAATTCTTCACAAGCGATGCACCGACCCATTCGATGAGCCCCGGATTGACAGGCTTCTTAGTGAAATCTGGGCGAGTGATTTTATTTTGATTGGTGCCAGCGCCGAAGGTGCTGTGAAGTCCGCTGCTTTGGGTCTTCTCCACCGAGGGAAAAACGTTACAGTTGTAGTCGATGCGGTAGGCTCTCACGACAAAAAGGCAGCGAAGATGGCTTTTCGGAAGATGAAGGCCAAAGGTGCCAAACTTATCGAAGTCAAAAAGCTTGCCGGAACCACACATCTAAGGCACGTTGGGATATGCGACTGCGAAAGCTGCCGGGGGCGAGGGGGGAAAGAGTCGCTGCAAATCGATTCGGATAACTAAAAAATTGGTTTTGCCGCCTGCGGTTTGTGAATCACCCCTTATATCTCGTGGGAAAGTTTTGACCCGCGCCACACCAGAGACAAAACAATACGTTTTTCTATTATCTATCCAGCCCAAAGTTTAAGGATTGACAGAGTTGATTTGGCTTAATATATTGGGGATTTACATTTTAACTATTTTATTATATGTGGTCAGGGGAACATTGAAATATTCATTTTTAAGCATTTAATTAAGGGCGAAGATATGGACAATCAAACAAGAAGAGACTTTTTGAAAAGAATTGGTCTTGCGGCGGCATCGGTACCGGTATTATCAATATTACCAGGCTGTAAGAAGGATACTGACGAAGCAGTAAAAACGGATACTGAGCAAGCAGCGATGTATGCAGGCAAAAAACCGAACATCATTTTCATAATGGCCGACGACCTTGGTTACGCACATCTGGGCTGCTATGGGCAGAAGATGATTAAAACGCCGCACATTGACAATATTGCAACAGAGGGGATGAAATTTACACAGGCTTATTCCGGGTGCACAGTCTGTGCTCCCTGCCGGAGTGTTCTGATGACGGGTTTGCATATGGGTCACACTTCGGTGCGTGAAAACAGCGGCGGAGTGCCTTTATTAGCTGAAGATGTCACTGTCGCCGAGGTGCTTAAAGAGGCCGGCTATGCCACTGGCGGCTATGGTAAATGGGGCATCGGCGATGCCGGCACTGACGGTATGGCTACTAAACAGGGCTTTGACGAGTTTTTCGGTTATTACCACCAGGTTCACGCCCATTACTATTATCCGGAATATCTGTGGCACAATGATGAAAAAGTTGTACTGGAGGGCAATGAAAACGACGGGCGCAAACAGTATTCTCACGATTTGATAATGGAACGTGCGATGGCATTTATCCGCAGCAACAAGGACAGGCCATTTTTCTGCTATATGCCGATAACTATTCCGCATACGGAGTTGCTTTTGCCGGAGGAGTCGATGCGTAAATACGCCGGTCGTTTTGAGGAGCCTACTCCGTGGGTTGACAAGCGTCGTCATTACGCCGACCAGGCTCAGCCCCGGGCCGCCTTTGCAGCTATGATAACTCATTTAGACGATGGTGTTGGAGAGGTTATGACGCTACTGAAGGAGCTGAAGATAGATGACAATACCATAATCTTTTTCACTTCCGATAACGGCGGCCAGGGCAGCGGGGGTCCGGACGCGAAGTTCTTCGAGGCCAACAAACCTTTGCGTGGTTACAAGGGCGATATGTATGAAGGGGGCATTCGAGTTCCAATGATAGTTCGTTGGCCGGGAAAGATAGAAGGAGGAAGTATGAACGAGCAAGTCAGTTATTTCCCTGATATTATGCCTACTCTGGCCGAGCTGGCCGGTGCTGCAGTTCCCGCAAAGAGCGATGGTATATCCATCGTGCCTACACTACTGGGTGAGGATGTTGTGGGTCGAGAGCAACAGGAACATGAATTTCTTTACTGGGAGCTTGGAAATGAGGGCAATTTCAGCCAAGCTGTGCGTATGGGCAGGTGGAAAGCGGTGCGTCCCAAGGGCGGCGCTGCTCTTGAACTGTATGACCTGGAGACAGACATCGGGGAGACCAAGAACCTTGCCGATGAGCGCAGTGATATTATGGCGGAAATAGAGGCTTATCTTAAGACCGCCCGGACGCCGATGCGTGCCCAGGGAGAGCCTGACGGTGTTGAATGGGACTGGCGAAATCCAATGTATTGAGAAGTGTACCCAATATGATATGGTTTGATTTTACTTACAGGAGGTCATTATGAAAG
>CAZTKW010000238.1:0-5805 GCA_964614315.1 uncultured Pirellulales bacterium | reverse complement strand
AAGCAAAATGAGAAACGTCCTCATGTGTTTCTTTCCCTCCTATCTGGAAGCAGCTATCCTACTCGATAAATTCTCCGTCGTAGAAGAGTCTATGCATCTAGGAGGGTCTTGTCACCTGCTTAGCACCACAAGTTTGACACCATTCCGACAGACCGGGTTCGAAGGCAGGATGAATCGAGAAACACCAAGAATGAAGACCTGACCACGAGCCTTCCTCGTTTCGCTTCGTCACTCCCACTTATCTTCTTCCATATCTCATCTAATCGTTTAGCCCTTCTCCATTGAGGCGTTCTCGTGTAAGATGTACTTTTGAGGTGATATCAAGAATGGATGCTCCTACCGTTGCCGGACTTGCGATTGCCTGCGCCGCGTTTCTGGTTGCCGTGATCGTCTTCGTATTCACGAGGCAGAAGTACGACTTCTACGAGAACGTTCGAGCCGTGTGGTTGCGCGCGAAGAGGTTAATGATAGGGCCGAAACCCCTCAAGGCAGGACCTGTGAGTTTCCATCCCCCTCCAGAGCAATTCCCGGGCGACGCGCTGAAGCCATACGGAATCGGCGAGCTTAGGTTCCCTTTGGTCGTGTTGGTCGGCGGTGACGGCACCTCAAGGTACACGCATCCAGACGGGATAGACTGCTCGTGGAGCAGGGACAGGCACCGCCTCCCAAGAGACGTACAAGAGGCGTATCCGCGGTTTCTCGAGAAGCGGCAGGCCATCGCTAAACAGAACCTCGCAGTGCTGGAGAACCGTGAGCACGTCAGGATCAATGACTACTCTTTCAGACTACGGTATCCTGACGATGCTCCTTGGCCAATCCAACTCAAACTAGGTACAACGCGCTATTTCACGACACTCGCTACGAACTACTCGATGGAAGAGATGCTTCCAGGAGGAATGACATTGCGCGAGAAATACGGAGGGGATCCGAGAGATCTCAAGAACTCGATCCTCTCCAATCCTCTTGCCGTGAATCTCTCTGTTGTCACTGCGGACAAGAAGATTCTGCTTGCAATCCGAGGTCGCAAGGTTGCCGTGAATCCGGCACGAGGACCAGGCTACGCTCCGGCAGTAAGCGGAACAGCCAACCTTTCGGACGTGGACGAAGCAGGGAAATACTCGCCATTCGTGACCGCCGTCCGCGAAGCTGGTGAGGAGATAAAAGGAGAGACACCATCATTCGAGGAGATAACCCTCTTCGGATTGGGGAGAACTCTACGTTGGCAATTCCCATTCTTGTTTGGCGAGCTGCGACTCACTCAGCTTTCAGCCGCTCAGGTGAAAGCATTGCTGCCTAGAGATCACTGGGAGACAGCTGGCCTGGTCGATTTGCCATTCTCTCCGGAAGCCGTGGTTGCCTTCGTACGTCAGGTCTATCGGGAAACGGATAGGGACAAGATCACACACTCAACGATCTACGCGGGCCTATTCTCGTTACTCCAGTCAGTCAGGTACGAGTATCCCGACGATTGGTCCGATTTCGTGCGGGAGCTGTCGATGGTAGAAGTGGTGCACTGACGAATACCTTGAGGTACAGGTCACTAGCCGTTTCGCGAGATGAGCTCGCCACATCCTGCATTCATGTGGATGCGGCTCTCCCCTTCCAACTGCCAAGGGGCCAGTTCTTGTGCCTTTGCGCGGCGCAAACAGACCGGAATCCTGTACAGAGAACTCGCCTCATCGGTCTCTCCTCAGCCTGCGGACGCTCGGAGCCTTGACACGCCCATGCCCTTCAGCAAGGCCAGAATCAGAACCTGCCCCCTTTGCGTGCGAAGGGGACCACGATGGGTAATCTTGGGGCACAGTACAAATTTTGGATTCAGGACGGAAATAGGGTTTATGTCCCCACATTTTCCCCTCCTCCAGGCCTGAGATGGAAGTTGTCAGGTCGCATCGACTTCGCTACTCTGTGGAAAGAGAGGAGAAAACCATGGCCCAGAAACATCTGAGAAGGAGCATCATGCTCTGCGGGCCAGGATTCATATGAGAATAGAACGCATACGGCCACTGCTCCGGTGGGCTGGAGGGAAGACCCGACTTACGACACGGCTGCTGGCCTTCTTGCCCGATGATTCAGGAGTCGAAACGTACTGGGAGCCGTTTCTTGGTGGGGCTTCGTTGTTCTTTGCGCTGAAGCCGAACCGTGCGTACATCTCAGATGCAAATGGTCACCTAATCAGCTTCTACGAGCAGTTGAGAGAGAGGCCCGAACTTGTTCATCGCTACCTAGGAGAACTCTCAGCTAATACGTCAGAAGATCACTACTACAGCATTCGAGCGGAGTACAACCGCGGGAAGCCATCGGCCATGCAGGCTGCGCGGTTCCTCTATCTCAACAAGCACTCCTACAATGGTGTCTTTCGTGTGAATGGGCGCGGTGAGTACAACGTTCCGTACGGCAGAAGGAAGCGGTACGTACTCCCAACAAGAGACCACATTCTTCAGGCAACCGAAGCTCTGCAACATGCCACTCTAACCACATGCTCGTATGAAGTGGTACTGCCGAGGATACAGGTGGGCAGCTTCGTGTACTTGGATCCTCCCTATCCGCCGCTGAACGGAACATCTTTCTTCACGCATTACACGGTTGATCGATTCTCTGAAACAGATCAGAGGAAACTGGCAGACATGGTTCATCAACTTAACAAGAAGGGTGTGCAGTTTATGATGACGAATGCCGATGTGCCACTAGTGAGGGAGCTGTACGGCGAATACCATCTTCACCCTCTTTCGGTCACTCGATATGTTACCTGCAAGAACAAGCGACATAGCGTATCGGAGCTTGTTGTTACGAACTACGAGTGGCCAACTGGGGAGGTGCGAACGTGATCCGGAATGTTTTGGCTGAAAGCGAGGTAGTAGGACTCGCGAGGGTTCGGCGCCAGCCGAAGGAATTCGTTACCGTTAAGCCTGATGAGGTAGACAACTACGAACGTAAAGGCTGGGAAGTACAGAGAATCAACAAGAAGACTGTTCGCCTCTTCCGGAAGAAGCGCAGAGCAATATGGCTGGAGGACAGGGTATGGTCGCTGCTCTATAAGATGGGTTTCGACTGCATGTCTGGAGCAGGCGGGGCGCAGCTTAGCATCAAGGCTGGGAGCGCTGAAGGACCAACAGATCAGCTTGATGTTGTTGCATTAGACCGTGAAGTAGCCCTCGCCATTGAATGCAAGAGCGCACTGGAGCCAAGACGGAGGAATCAACTCCAGCGGGAAATCGAGCATCTTGCAGCGACACGCCGCCGATTTGCCAATGCAATCGACCAACAGTTCCCGACCGATCCCAAACGCATTCCAGTGCAGGTCTTCTTCCTCTGGGACGTACTTCCACATAAGCGAGACATGCAAGCTGCTGATAACGGCTCTGTCCGCATCTTCGACATCAATGATCTTGAGTATTTTGAGGCGCTCGTTGCTCATCTCGGTCCCGCTGCGAAGTACCAGTTTCTAGCAGAGCTCCTCGCAGGACATGAGATCCGAGGTCTGGAGATCCGGATACCTGCCCTCAGAGCGAAGATGGGAAAGCTTGAGTACTACATGTTTGCCCTCTCCCCGGCGTACCTTCTGAAGGTGGTGTCTATTGCTCACAGAGCAGGAGGACATCGAGCCGAGTTGGGGGCCTACCAGCGAATGCTGGAGAGAAATCGGCTCAAGAAGATAGCGAGTTACATCAGTGACCACGGGGTCTTCCCAACGAACATCGTAATCAACTTCGAAGGTAGAAAGACTGTCCAGTTCTACCATGGCGAGAAGGAGGGAGATCCCGAAGGTGCAAGGAATGGGATGCTCCACATCAAGCCAACCTATGGGTGCGCATGGGTGATAGATGGACAGCACAGGCTCTACGCTTATTCAGGGCATGAGCGAGCAGATACTAGCTACCTGAATGTTCTGGCATTCGAGAACCTGCCGATTGAGAAGCAGGCGGAGCTGTTCATCGATATCAATCATGAGCAGAAGAGTGTGAAGAGATCCCTCCTGCAAGAGCTTTTTGCCGTGCTGAAGTGGAGCGAGGTCGACGAGGCTGAGCAGGTTCGAGCCATCATTTCAAGAGCGATTACCCAGCTTAGTGAGAACCCGGAGTCCCCTCTGTTCAAGAGAATCCGATTCACGGGCCAGGCGCATACGGACACCCGGTGCATCACGATAACCAGCATCTTCTCGTCCTTAAACAAGTCCGGGATGTTTGTCGTGAAAAAGAACGTGGAGTACGGTCCCCTTTGGGCTGGAGACCGTGAGGAGACTGTGAAGAGAACTGCTGCCGTGCTATCTAAGTGGCTCGCATTCGTACAGAGCGGTGCGTTTGACTGGTGGGAACTGGGAGCAGGGGATGGTGGCGGCTTGGCAATGAACGATGGTGTCGCCATGTGTATCTCTCTCCTCAGAAGTGTTTTCCAGCACCTAGAAAGCAAGGGGATTAGGCTGCCGCGGCTGTCAGTGCTTGAGCTGGTCTCGGAAATCCGTCCATTTGGCGAGGAAGTAGGGCGTTACCTTGGGTCTCTCTCTCTGACTGATCGGCACGACATCCGTGATGGCCTGAGAGGTGTCCAGGGGCAGACTGCCCATCGTCGGCAGTGCGAGATGCACCTGAGGTCGAAGTATCCGGACTTCGATCCTCCTGGCTTAGAGGACTACATGGCGCTGGTTGATGCTGAGACAACCACAAGGGCCTACGCGCTTGTCAGCCACATTGAGCTTCTGCTCAAGCATTTGACTGTAGAGACGCTTAAGAGGAGACATGGCGAGGATGCCTGGTGGTACGAAGGAATCCCCGAGAAAGTTCGCATGAAAGCAAGCGAGATGCACGAGAAGGCGAAAGGAGAAGGCGAACGGGAGGATTACTTCGATATCCTCGATTACCAGAAGATCATCACGGGGCAAGACAACTGGTCCACATTCCAGCCTCTAGTGGGCGGCGGAGAAAGAGGTAGGGAAAAGGGTACAAAGTGGATCATCAAGGTCAACGAAATCCGGAAAGTTGTGATGCACCCAAGCAAGAACTTGCCGGTCACGTTTGATCAGCTTGGAGAGCTGCGAGAGTACGAGCGGCGTCTAGATGAGGCCAGATTGGCAGCCCGGAATCCGCCGTCTTCAGATAAGGGGAGCGATAGCGGTTGACCGACGGAAACATGGTGACGTGCCCCCGAACTCCATTCCAAAGGAACGACCCGTAGTCGATGACTTGAGCAACGACCTCACGCGTGAGCGTACCGCGCTTCAGCTTGAACACAACGAGAGATCCTTCCCCATCGACGCCAAGAAGGTCGAGGGGGCCACCCGACGCCTCTATCTGCCTGCCGACAAGGCGTTAACTCTCCAGAGTTTGATTGCCTTCATGCACCAATCCTCCTCGTACCATTCGTACTGCAAAAGCGTGCCTCCGCGCAACTGAGCGGTGGTGTTGCCTGTTCACACGAGAGCCGGGTACCCTCCAAGGTACTATTCTCGAACTAACGGGTTCGAAAGTAGTCTCCCCGCCAGGGGGTGCCTAAAAGGACTTGAACTACGGCACGTGCGATTTGATCTGAAGCGGGATACTGGCCTACAGTTTGCCTCCTTTCTCTCGGCCTCTTGACAATTCTTTCGCCGTCTGTATACTCTGTGACCATAAAGATCTTTGATTCGCAAGGTCGACTATGCCGAGGGCGTTCAAGGAAGAAGAGAAAGAGAAGATTCACGCGAAGCTGCTTAAAGCAGGTCGTTCGTGTTTCCTCCGCTACGGCCTGAAGAAGACGACGATCGAGGATGTCGTCGGGCCGGCGGGGATCGCGAAGTCGAGCTTCTACTTGTTCTTCGAGAGCAAGGAG
>CAZTKW010000237.1:0-5807 GCA_964614315.1 uncultured Pirellulales bacterium | reverse complement strand
AGCCTCAGCGGTTATAGCGGACCGCATTATTGGAAAACCATATATTGAAATTGATATAGACCGCGAAAGAATAGCTCGATACGGCATTAGCATTCGAAATGTCCAGGATGTTATTGAAGTAGCCATAGGTGGCAGGCACATCACAACTACCGTCGAAGGCCGTGAACGCTTTCCTGTGCGGGTAAGGTATATGCGCGAGCTAAGAGATAAAATCGAAACGCTTGAAAGAATTCTGGTTGCTGCACCCGATGGTGCGCAAATACCCATTATTGAGCTTGCCGATTTCCACTATACCCCCGGCCCTCAGGCTATAAAGAGCGAGGACACTTTTCTTATCGGCTATGTGCTTTTTGATAAAAAGAAAGGATTTGCCGAAGTTGATGTTGTTGAAGACTGCAAAAAGTACCTTAAAGAAAAAATTGCCGCCGGCGAGTTTGTAGTTCCTGATGGTGTAATTTATTCCTTTGCAGGCAGCTATGAAAATCAAATTCGTGCCCAAAAAACGCTCGTACTCGTCATACCACTGGCGTTGTTTATTATATTTCTCATTTTATATTTCCAGTTCAGGTCGGTTATCCTTACTCTGCTGATTTTTTCCGGGATAATCGTCGCCTGGGCCGGTGGTTTTCTGATGATATGGTTCTATGGTCAGCCGTGGTTCCTGGATTTCAGTATCTTCGGTGAAAATATGCGCCAATTGTTCCAGGTACACCCTATAAATCTAAGTGTCGCAATATGGGTGGGCTTTCTGGCCCTGTTCGGAATCGCTTCTGATGATGGTGTGATTATGTGTACTTATCTGCAGCAGTCATTTCGAGACCGGCAGCTGAAAACCAAAGATGATATTCGCAAGGGAGTTATTGCAGCCGGAACAAGACGAATCCGTCCCTGTCTTATGACCACTGCAACGACGATATTAGCGCTGATTCCCGTGCTAACTTCGACTGGAAGAGGCAGCGATATTATGGTGCCGATGGCTATACCGTCTTTTGGTGGGATGACCATAGAAATACTTACCATGCTCGTTGTGCCGGTTCTCTATTGCTGGATAAAAGAGGCTAAAGTTCCCAGGTAAAACTTAAATTGGAGGATTAAATTATGGCTATACTTGAATATGCACTGCAGATGGAAAAGGATGGTGAGACTTACTACCGTCAGTTAGCTCAGCAGACAACCAATAAAGGTATTCAAACTATCCTGACAATGCTGGCCGATGAGGAGGTCAAACACTATAACGCAATAAAGAAAATACAAACTACTGTGCCGGAAATGGCAGAAACGACAATTCTGGCTGATGCGAAAAATGTTTTTGCTCAAATCAGGGAATCTGCTGAATGTTTTGATTTTGACATCAAGGAAACCGAGCTTTACAAAAAAGCCCAGGATATCGAAGAGGTAAGCCAAAAGTTCTACCTCGAAAAAGCAAATGAAGTTGAGCCGGACCACCAAAAAGAGCTCTTTTTACAACTCGCTGAAGAGGAAAAGAAACATTATTTTCTGCTGGAAAATATAATAGAATTTGTATCCAGGCCGGAACAATGGCTCGAAGATGCAGAATTTTATCATTTGGAAGAGTTTTAATCATCTGTTTTTCAGGAAAGGGTAAAAGAATGTGGAAAGTAAATGACAAAAAAGCATTTGTAACGGGGATTTTGGCACTGGTGATGATTTTATCGTCAATGGTTTATTCGCACTGCCAAATTCCGTGCGGGATTTATGATGACCCGGCCAGGTTCGTAATGCTCGCAGAGCATATTACAACAATTGAAAAATCAATGAAACAGATAGTTGAACTTTCGGCAAAGGAAAAACCGGATATGAACCAAATAGTTCGCTGGGTCAATAACAAGGAGTCGCATGCCGACGAGTTAAGCCATATAGTTACGTACTATTTTATGGCGCAGCGGATAAAGCCGGCAGATAAGGCCGAGAGCGACTCTTACCAGGAATACATCAGGAAACTTACTTTGCTGCACGAGATGCTCGTTTACAGCATGAAAGCCAAGCAGACGACAGAACTTTCGAATGTTGAGAAACTCAGAACTTTATTAGCTGAATTTCAAGCTGTTTATTTTGAGCAGAGCGCTCATAAACATTAAAAAGTTTACTTAAAATCAGGGAATAAACTTATGCCTAAAAACTTGCCGCTTAATAAAAAAAAGGACATCTCTATTGTGTTATGCGGTCAGGCTGGTCAGGGCGTGCAAAGCGTCGAGTTTCTTCTAACGAGAATCTTCAAACTGGCCGATTTTAACATTTTTGCTACTAAAGAATATATGTCACGTATTCGTGGCGGAATGAACTCCACTGAAATACGCATATCTTCAGACCCGGTCAATGCTTTTGTTAAACGAATTGATATTCTTATTGCCCTTAACAAAGGCGCCCTCCGGCATCTTAAAGACAGGATTTCTCCGCAGACGATTATCCTTGCAGAGAAGGAGATTGTCGGCGACGAGTTTGAACGCACCGAGTGTAATTATATCGATGTACCCTTCACAAAGATAGCTGCGGAAATTGGCAATAAGATTTACTCCAATGTAGTAGCCGTAGGGACAATTACCGGCCTGTTCAGGATTGATTTGACAACGGTTTCCAGGTTTGTAAAGCAGTTTTTTTCCGCTAAATCCGAGGATATCGTAAAAAACAATCTTGCTGCAGTTAAAGCTGGTTACGAGATTGCAGGCAGTTTGCAAGACTCTTCAAAGATTGAGTTGAATATCGACAAGAGTGTCGGCCTTGAGGAGCAAATTCTTTTAAGCGGCACCGAAGCTGTTTCTATCGGAGCCATAGCGGGCGGCTGTGATTTTATATCTGCATATCCTATGTCTCCTTCAACGGGAGTGCTGACATTCCTCGCAAAACACGCAAAAGAATTCGGCATAATAGCCGAGCAGGCCGAGGATGAAATTGCAGCGATTAATATGGCCATTGGCGCCTGGTACGCCGGGGCAAGAGCGATGGTTACTACTTCAGGCGGCGGTTTTGCACTGATGACCGAGGGACTGAGCCTTGCGGGAATGCTGGAGAGTCCAGTTGTGATTCATCTTGCCCAAAGGCCCGGACCGGCAACAGGACTGCCAACAAGGACCGAACAGGCAGACCTGGAACTTGCCCTTTATGCAGGACATGGAGAATTTCCTCGGATTATCTTTGCACCCGGCACTCTTGAGGACGCCTTCGGTTTGACGCAGAAAGCATTTGGCCTTGCCGACAAATACCAGGTTCCCGTATTTATTCTTACAGACCAATATCTCATTGATTCTTATTATAACAAGGCTCCTTTTGAAAGTTCTGATATAAAAGTCGAAAAGCACATAGTTAAAACTTCCAAAGATTATGAAAGATACGAACTGACTGAGAACGGCATATCTCCTCGCGGAATTCCCGGTTTCGGAAAAGGTCTGGTTGCAGTTGACAGCGATGAACATGACCAAGCCGGGCATATTACAGAAGACCTTGATTTAAGAACAATGATGGTTGACAAGAGACTAAGGAAGTTTGAACTGCTTAATAGCGAAACTATCCCCCCGAAATTAACAGGACCGGAGAAATATAAAAACTTGTTGTTATGCTGGGGTTCCACTTACAATGCGGTAGCGGAGGCCGTAAAAAATCTCGGCAGGGATGATTTGGCGCTGTTGTATTTTAAACAGGTGTACCCATTACATAAAAAAACAGCCGATTATCTTAGGAAGGCTGAAAACACCATAATCATTGAAAATAACGCAACTTCTCAATTTGGCAAGCTGATAAAACTCCACACGGGAATTGATATAAAAAACAAAATACTCAAATATAACGGCCTAAGTTTTTATGTTGAGGAATTAACAGAGAAACTGAAGAAGCTGTTGAATTAGAGGCAAAAATATGGAAAGTAAAAATTTTGACATCGATAATCTTGATATCGCATGGTGTCCCGGTTGCGGCAATTTTCCAATTCTTAAAATACTCAAACAGGCATTAACCGAGTTAGAGATTGACCCAATAAACCTTGTGCTTGTTTCGGGGATCGGCCAGGCTGCAAAAATACCACACTATTTCAGAACAAATGTTTTCAATGGACTGCACGGCCGGGCACTGCCGCCCGCAACGGCAATAAAGGCGGCCAACCCTGCTCTTACCGTAATAGCCGAAAGCGGCGACGGTGATATGTATGGAGAAGGTGGCAACCATTTTTTGCATACAATACGAAGAAACCCGGACATAACCAATATCGTTCACAATAATATGGTGTATGGTCTTACAAAAGGTCAGGCCTCGCCAACCAGCCAAATAGGCTTCAAAACTCCGGTACAGGTAAATGGTGTATTCATGGAGCCGTTCAACCCCCTGGCTGTGGCCTTAGCTCTTGATGCCTCTTTCGTCGCGAGGGCTTTTTCAGGCCATGCAGAGCAAACGAAGAAAATCCTTAAAAAGGCAATCGCTCATAAAGGCTATGCGCTTGTAGATATTCTTCAACCCTGCGTTTCTTTTAATAAGCTGAACACCTATCAGTGGTTCGATGAGAACACATATTATCTTCAGGAACACGACGTTCACGACAGAAGTCTGGCTTTCAGTAAAGCTTTGGAAAATGAGAAACTTGGCTTGGGAATATTTTATGTGAACCCGAAAAAGGCGACTTTTGAACAGAATATTGGCATATACGAACAGGACCAAAGACCTTTGTATAAACGCAGGACAAGTTTTAAAAAATTGTCAGAACTAATCGATAAATTCAAAATAACCGGCTGAAAGCCAAACAGAAGGGACGACAGTTATGAGTAAAGAAGGTTATCTGCTAAAAAGCCAATGCATACCCTGTCAGGGCGGCGTACCGCCGTTAAAGCGCGAGGAGTTCGAAAAGCTGCTGGAGCAGCTATTGGAGGGCTGGCAGGTAATTGACGAGCGCTATCTTGAGAAAGAATACAAATTCAAAAACTTCAGACAAGCCCTTGATTTTGTCAATAAGGTCGGTGAGTTGGCCGAGACACAGGGGCATCATCCGGATATTTATCTTGCCTGGGGTAAAGTGAAACTGAAAATATGGACACATAAGATTGACGGCCTGCATAAAAACGACTTTGTATTGGCTGCAAAAGCAGATGAACTGCTATAACCAGAGCAGCATAGAAATATTGAAAGAAATATATCACTATGTGTAGTCAGGATATACAAAAAAAGGACGATTATGACATTTCCATAATACGACCTCATGTACGAAATGAAAACGTTCGGATGAGAGCAAATGGAATGTCGCAATCAGGATTAAAGGAGATTAAGAAAGGATTGCGCACTTTACATACCCTTGAGCTTATGGCAACGACTATTTACAGATTTCAAATTACGAAAAAGCCCTCTGAATACAATCGCCAGCTAATCGCTGCTATGCTCAATGAGATGACACACTACCAGGATTTTCAAGTCAAGCTTTATGAATATGGCTTCAAGCCGGATATATTCAGGTGGGCATATTGGATTGTCGGCTTTATCTTTGGTTTCTGCTCACGGCTTATGGGCGAAAGGGCGATTCTTAAAACCGGTATATGGGTGGAAACAAAGGCTGTTGCCCATTATAAGGAATTACTAAGTTCCATTGACTGGGACGATGATACCCGTAAGATAATCGAAAAAGACCAGTCTGATGAATACGGCCATATCAGCCGTTGGGAAAATCTTCTTAAGTCAGATAATGCATAAGGCAAAACTATATGAGCATCTCTCAGAACGAAAAATATAGTCCGGTTAAAAAGAAAATCTTGTTCTTATGCACTGGAAACGCCTGTCGCAGCCAAATCGCTGAAGGTTGGGCTCGGCATTTGAAA
>CAZTKW010000236.1:0-5837 GCA_964614315.1 uncultured Pirellulales bacterium | reverse complement strand
TTCATCGGCCTGGTGTTTTTGATTTGCACATTAGTATTCATCGGCTGTGAGAGTGGTAAGACCAGAGTACCCAAAGAGCTTGCGCGAACACCGGCAGAGCAGGAAAAGGCGCAGTTGCTTAAGCAGCTTGACCGTAAATTTGAGGACCCCGAGGGACATTATAAGCTGGGCAAGTTGTATCAAGGCGACGGTCTTTGGTCTCAGGCGGAGCATGAGTACACTATTGCTTTAAGTTTTGACCCTGTTCACAGGCCGGCACAGGCAGCGAGGGTAAAAGTGCTGCAGGACAGCGGTGATAAAGCGAGTTCGGAGTTTTCGGCGAATTTCTATATGAACCAGGCGTCTATTTCTGCAGAGAGTTCGCTTCGGCTTGCGATGGCATTTCAGAAAGAAATGCTGGATGAATACGCGATGGCCTGCTACCAGCAGGCACTTCGTCTGGCTCCGAATTCCGCAAAGATTCACAGGCAGATGGGTTACTACTATCTGAGCAAGGGCGACAGGGCCCGGGCACAGGACTATTTGACCCGCAGTTTTCAGCTTGACCCTCAACAACCCGAAGTGGCCGGTGAACTGGGCAGGCTGGGTGTACCTGTGACAATACCGCGCAAGACCCAAAAGAGTACAAAGAAGCTGGACAAGATTGTTGAGCAGTCGGACAAAATAAATTGACCTGTAATAATATTTGCAGGTTATTATAACCCTGTGGCGAATGGATGCGCTGCGGGGTTTTTTTTATTGCGAGGTTATTCACCTGGCGGATTAAAAAACCTTTCAGCCGATTACCAATTGAGACGGCGGAAAAAACAGACAACTGAGTTTTTTAAGAAGTTTATTCCAGGCCGTCAAAGACAGAGGACTCTTTTTCCGGCACCGGCACGAGAGATTTAATCAGACAAAGTTCGCTGTTGCGTGTATGGTGCACACCCTGGCTTTTGAAATTTCGAATAACATAATCAGCCCAGTCCCAGCATGTGCGGTCCGTACCTTTCAAAGGTATTTTACTAATGGGCGTTAAATCCAGCGTGGCCGGAAAGGATTCACTTGCCAGACAGTAAAGTTTTTTGGCCTGCCAGGGTTCAAGGCCGATGCGGGTCAGTTGCGGCCAATGGTCGAACTGTCCGCCGGAAGTTTCAAAGGCTGGTATTCCCGCCCGGCCGGTAACCTTATGGCCGGGTTTATCGTAATCGCCATAGACACCACCGTGGACAATTACGATATCCGGCTTGTAGGAACGAATTGCAGCGACCATATGACGGACGACATTCTCTTCGCCTTCCCACAATCTCAGGTTATAGTGATAGTAATCACTGCCGTTATTTCCGGTTTCAAATTCGTCAAAGTTGGTGCTTGTGCGGACGCCGGACATCCAGACGTGGCGGTCGTGCTCCATGTTGTAGGTTTCTTCATATTCGCTGCTGTGGCAGTCGCGCAGCACCCCGACATCCACAATTTGCCTGTTTTCGTTGATAGCATAGTGAACGAGAAATGGACCTAAAGAAATCGGCGAGTCGTCACCGTGAGCGAGCATTACAAGTATATCTGCTTTTGGAGAATCTCCTCGCAGGGTTTTCCAGTTATATCCTTTGTCTTTTGAGATTAAGATTTTTTCACGTTCACCGGCCAATACCACTTTGCCGGTTTCATCAGCCCATAGGGCGCGGAGCCAATCTGAGTTATCGACCGGTCGCAGTGACCAGCTTGCACCGGCGTCTTCGGTAAACATTATTCTGCTGCCGAGTTCGCCCACTGCATAGCCGAGTTTTTCTGTTGCGAATTTGACTCTTGTTAAGTCGAGGAACTCGCGTATTTCAGCATCAAAAAATGTAGCTGCCGGTTGCCAGTTTTTTCCGGCGTCGTTGGAGATGATTACTGAACCGTTGTGTCCGATAATGCAGCCGGTTGGGCCGTTGAAACTGATGTCTCGATAAAATGGCTTGAAATCATAGAACTTTCTGTCAGCCGGTGCGTTCACTTTTGCCCAGTTTTTTCCGCCATCATTGGTTTTGATGACCGTTTCGGATTCTCCAACGGCAAAGCCGTTGAGATAGTCTGTGAAAGTGATACCGTAAAGCCACATTTTTGTGCCGGTTGTCGGCAGTTCTTTCCAGTTGATGCCGCCGTCTTCTGTTTTCAACAGGAAGCCTCTTTCGCCGCAGGTGAAACCGGTGTTTTTGTCAGTGAAATACAGCCCGAAGAGGTGCCGGCCTCTTTGTCCGTATTGACACTTCCAGGTTTTTCCACCGTCGCGGGTGTGGAAGATATATCCATATCCGCCTCTTTCATCGTGTCGCATCAGCTCATTGTCTGCGGCCATTCGTATTAGGCCGCCGACAGTCCAGCCAACAAGTTCATCGACAAAAAAGACTCGCTGAAGGTCGGCATCACTTTTTATGTCAACCGATTGCCAGGAATTCCCGCCATCTTCGGTGCGTAAAACCGTCCCCATCGCACCGACGGCCCATCCCTTTTTGCCTATGAACTGCACGTCAAACACAGGATAGCCGCCTTTTGCAGGGTGAGCAACAGCGTCGTAGTATTCTTTTGCATCAAACACTCCGAGGGTATTATCAATCTGCTCTAATATTTGCTCGGCGGCAGTCAGGTCTTCGGTAGTTTCAAGTTCTATGTTGTCAAGCTGTTTGGATAGTTTTGTCGTGAGTTGTTTATGTTTTGAGCGATGGGGGGCTATTTTTTCGCGCATAACTTCTATTTTTCGCTCGAATCCAGACCTGATGGTTTTAATGCTGTTTACCTGAACATTGGTCAAGGTACCCATAGTATCTGGATTTAGAAAATCGGTGGCTGTGTATAACCAGGCTTGTAATTGAGATTTTTTGTCGGCGTCATTTAACATTCGGTTGCGGAAGACATTGAAGCCCCATTGCCTGCTGGGTCGTGCCGGGAGGTCGAACGAGGCCAGGTCGATGCTCACTTCGGCGGACCAGCCGGTGTCGGTATTGTAGATATCGAGTTTTGCCTTCGGCTGCCAGTTTCTGTCGGGATATCCGAACTGGTCGTAGCTGGTGCCGTCTATCTGGCCTTGATTGTTGACCGTAATAAGATAATGGTGGAGGTGAATATTATCAGCGTCGGTTCTGCGCGGCTGGAGCAAAATCCAGAAACATTCATTTGCAAAAAGCGAGGTATCGACGTAGACGCCATTTACGCCGGCCATCTGTGAGGCCATACCTTCACTTGTAAGTTTCTCGGCTTCCGATAGCAGGTCAATTTTGGCCCCGTCTGCTTCGAGGCTGAAGCACATATAATCGTCGGCGACGGCCACTTTCGCCCTGGCGGCGTTTTCATTGAGTTTTTCTCCGAATCTATCTATGAAGTTAATTTGAACAGGTTCAACATCGGACCACAAGTCAGCATCAGGTTTGGAATTTATCAGAGGCAGCCTGTCTATTGCGGCAGCACGAACGGAATTATTCAAGTCTTTTCGTTTTTTGGGTTTTACTTCCTGCATAAACTCAGCACGAATCCAGTAGTAGTTCACCAAGCCGTCGTCTCTTACCATAATTGACTGCTGCACAGTGACGCCGAGGTTTGGGGCATAAAGGATGGGGGGGTCGGTTTTATTTATTTTGGCGGCGTGCAGGAAATCGAGGTTCCATTTCCAGCCCGGGTCGGAATAATTATCTAGGTGGGAAAATGGAATAATCATTTCAGCAAACCAGTCGTTGTCCTTTTGAGAGGTAACAACCTGAATGTTGGAATTCCAGGAAGAGAAGAAATAACCGTCCAGGTACGGGTCGAAATACGAATCCCAGACGGCACCGGCAGGATTGACGGCAATTGAGTAATAGTAATCACGGCCATATTTTATATTATCAGCAATCCAGGGCTTGAGATTGATTTGGACATAATCATCACCTGTGATAACTGCATCGTTCTCTTTGACTTCGGCAGTGATATCGGCCTGTTCGCTGACAGTCCAGAACAGATAAATATTTTCGTCGTCGTAGAGGACCCGCACGGTTGTTTGGTCTTTTTGGCTGTTTTTATCGATGAATGGAGAGACAATCTGTGCCCGGTTCCAATCGTCTTCATACATTTGGCCGTCCAACTCTATTGTTATCTCATCAGGCGTTTTTTCGTGAAGATAAAGTTGTTTGCCCGGCACGGATTTTATTGAAATTAGCCTGTTGCGGCGGGAAAAGATGCTTCCGTCGGCAATATGCTTTTGTGCTGTGACAGGCGACGGCAAAGAAGCAAAGACAGTCACAATCGCTAAAAATAAACCGGTAAACTTCATTTTTTACAACCTCCATACTAATTTGAGATTTCTTTTGTTTTAGAGGGTATTATTGCCATTTGCTGACTTTTAGCAAGTTTCATATAGTTAGATTTCAAAGAAAGTGAAACCTGTTAAGCATTTAGGGTAAAGATTTAGTATCAACCGCCCTTGGGTGGTTTGAGGGTTTGCCGTTGTGATAGATTTCGTCTTTGGGCAGCGCCATCATTTTTTTGTTGTGTGTCCAGCTTCGAAACTCGTCTGTTACTTCGGAGTCAGGAAATTCGCGGTAGAGGATGCCGGGGACGTGCCTTTCGAGTGAGACGAGTGAGCCATCGGGTCTTCCGATACAGGTGGGCCAGGAGGAATGGCGGCCGGAGGAGTTGCTGGCGAGGACCCACATCATATAGTCGGTTGCCCTTACTCGAACCCAGGCCGGGCCTATTTCATCGAGGATGGTCTTTGTTTTGTGGTGTGCGTTATAGAAGGAATGGAACATCAGTGTTACGCCTTTGTGGCGGTATGCGTTGTACATTTCGGGGTAGCAGATGTCGTAACAGATTAGAAAGCCGCACTTGATGCCCTTCAGGGTGATGGTGGCGAAGTGGTTGCCCGGGGTGTAGGCTTTCAGGTCTCCGGTCGTCAGCATTGATTTATCGTATCGGTCGATGATTTTGCCCTCATTTGAAATGATGTACAGGCAGTTTGTGGGATTTTCGTTTTCGTTGATGTAGTGCGCCGAGCCCAGGATGACCCAGATATTTAGTTTTTTTGCCAGGGCCATAATTTGGTGGGTCTGGTTCCTTAGGGTTTGCCAGTCGAAACCTTCGAACGAGGGGAAATCGGCGCCTCCGTAGCCGGAAAGAGCGGCCTCGGAGAAGTGAACGATGTCGGCCTTATTTTCGGCAGCTTCCTTGATGAATTGCTTTATATATTTTGCGTTGCTGAGTATGTCTTTGGATACCGGCAGCTGGCATGTGGCTGCTTTCAATACCGGGTTATTTTGCTTGTTTTCCGCTAAACAAACCGGGTCGGCTGTCAGGGTGATTAATACTGCTGCTACAATTACAACTGCGATTGTTTTTTTGATCGTTGACAGTGTTGTCATTTATGTATCCTCCAAAATTACAGTTAAATGGTCAGGAGAAATTATACTCAAGCGGCGAGGAAATTGCCATCGGGTTTTTGAAGATATGGGGCATTCAGCCCGGACAAAGAGTTTGAAATTGGCTTTGAATTGCGGTAGGGCGAAGGGGTGGTTGGTTTACATAATCCTTTGTTTTAACAGAACTTAGGTTCATTTTGGCTTTTCGGAAATTGGCTTTGATTGGGTTTGAATTGCATAGTTGGGAGTTAGTAATTCGTATTTGGTCCTTGGGACTCCTTACGGAGTAGTTCGTAGTTTAATGCTGCTACCCAAGACGAAAGCTTGGGCACTAAATATGTGAGGTTTTCAACCTCATTATTGAATTGAAAGCGGGAAAAAAAGCAAAAAAACGCAAAAAATGACTCACTTTTTGAACAAAAAGGGGGGAAAAGTAAAAAAAAAGAAAAAAAAGTGAAAAAATGACTCGTTTTATTGTGTGTTTTTGTAAAA
>CAZTKW010000235.1:0-5854 GCA_964614315.1 uncultured Pirellulales bacterium | reverse complement strand
CCGGTGTATTTCCAGATACGGCTTGCCGAATGCCGATTTGAATGATGACTGTCTTGTTAACGGCGATGACCTTACTATAATGGCCAATGACTGGCTTCACTTTGATTACAGTATGGACGCCAAGCCGGTATCGCCGACCGACCCGAATCTTGTGGGCCACTGGAAGCTTGATGAAGACATATTTTCCCTCAATGCAGTAGATTCTGGCCCTTATGGTCGTCACGGCGAGTTTATAGCTGGGCCGATACCCTGGGACCCGAACGGTAGAATTGACGGCTGCCTGAATAAGATGAATGATAATATGGACGCCCATTTAAACTGCGGCGGTTCTAAAGAGGCGGGTGACCCGCTTACCTGGGCGGACATTACCGGCGAAATCACTTTGTCGGCTTGGATAAGACCTGATTTCCAGGGTTGGTGGAATCAACTTGGTTCTGTTGTCGGCAAAGGCAGAGAACAGGCCTGGGAAATGCACAAGTCGGTTACCAATAACCCGTCAACGGCTCAATACAGCAGGTCAATGTCCATGCAAGTTAGTGTTCCGGGCGCTCCATGGTATGGAATCCATGCCTTGAAGGATTGTTGGGATTATAAGTGGCATCACTTTGCCGGAGTGTATAAAATCTATGAGCCTGGTGTAAGCTCAGCGGTTATAGTCTATACCGATGGCGTTATGGAAAACACTTACCCCCTCTGGGGCGATCCTATAGGCACCTGTAACTATGATGTAACTATCGGCACCAATGGAAACAGGTATGCCGTTAGTCAGTACCACCACAACTGGTGGGGTAGAATCGATGATGTCCGCATTTACGACCGGGCGCTTGACCATGACGAGATTGTGGGCCTTGTAAAAGAAGGCACCGTAGGTCCTTTGGCGCACTGGTCGTTTGATGACGGCACCGCCAACGACGTGAGCGGTAACAACCATCACGGCAGCCTCGAAAGCCTTGCAACTATCGTTCATGATGATGACAGGGACAGCAACGTTCTGGATGTAGGCGATGCCAACGGTTATGTTGATTGCGGCGGCGGTCACGATATAGACGAGCCAAACTGCACCGACGTGCCGGCCAACTGCACCTGGGCAGACGTCCTCGGTGAATTCACTGTTATGGCCTGGGTGAAGCCTTCCCTGACCGATCGCGGCCCTTATTGCGGTACTGTTGTCAGCAAGGGTGACTGGAATGGCGGCTACCATAGAAACATTCCCGGCGACCCCAATGCTCGAAACCGTGAAGGATGGTCGATGATAAGGCGCGCCTGGGAAAACAAAGTTAGCATTTCAATGGTTGGCTCAGCTGCTGTTGATTCGTACTTCACTCCGCTTGAAGGAATCGACCTGGATTTGGTAGACGTAAATGTATGGGACGGTAAATGGCATCACATTGCCGCAGTGTACGAGAACTTGAACAATGCATATGTTTATGTAGATGGTCTCCATTCCGCTACTCGTTGGTGCAAGGGCTGGAATGACCCCCAGACGATAGGCACCTGTAACTATCCTATCTACATTGGTGCCAGTTCCGGAGAAATCCTGGGTGCCGGCCCCTATGCCGACCCTGCTACCGGTTTCAGAGGCCTCATTGATGATGTACGTGTCTATGACCGTTCTCTGACGCAGATAGAGATTGCCAGCGTTATGGCTAACGCCGACCTCTATGTACCCCTGGATTCTCTTGCTAACTTGTACGACCAGGAAGGTATGAACAGCAAGATAATTAACTTCAAAGACTATCAACTGTTGGCAACAGAGTGGCTTGAGGATACTGCTTTCCCATTTGTTCCGTAAACAGACGTTGATGCGAGGCTGATTATCAGCCTGCAAATGTGTTTTAATTCGGGGCCTGTACTGATTAACCCGGTACAGGCCCCGGTTGTTTTTCGCCGGTTTAATTGCGTTATCCAGAAGAGTTTTTGCACTCGACTAAAGGCAGTTTTGAATGAACAGAAGTGGACAATTATAGAAAAAGAGCAAAGCTGCTTGTTAAATAGCTGCAAAAGCAGAAGTTTTGAGCTTGAGGAAATCCGCGCTCTTTTTTGACAAGGAGATAGTTAATTTGGTATAATAAATAGTGTTGTTGTGTTTTAAGTGTTTTTATTTTTAAGGAGGAGGTTATGCATAAGAAGTTCTTTTTGTTAATATCCTTGTGTTTTTTACCGGCACTGACAGGTAGTGCCGGGGCGGATTATTTCCTGGGGGATGATTTTGAATCTTACAGCGGCACACCGAATCTTAAGGATACCTGGGACCCTACCGGTGCAACGGAAACTTACTATTCTCTTGAAATAACTTTTGTGCATATGGGTAGCAAATCGCTTGAGATTTGGTACGACAACAGTTTTTCCCCCTATTATTGCGGTGTAAGCCGAACGATGGAAAGCCCTAAGGATTGGACTTTGCTCGGTACCGCTGAGGGTCTGTCGCTCTGGTTCAGGGGTAGTCCCAATGCAGACCAGATGTACGTCAGGCTCAAAGACAGCAGCGACAGAGAGGCTTTGGTTAAATACACCGATTTTTGGGACCCCGCCAACCTTGTGCTGGAACAATGGCAGCAGTGGAAAATTGACTTTGGATACTTTACCGACAATAACGGCGATTTTGATACGACCGAGGTCGAGATTCTCGAGATTGGTGTTGGTGAGCCTGTCGGAGCAACACCAGGTGTGCCTTATGGCGGCCAGTTTTTTTTTGATGATATCAAACTTTATCAGCGCAAATGTGACTTCAGTGAAGGAGAGCCTGAATCTGATATAAACAAAGATTGCGTGGTTGATTGGGATGAAGTCAATGCAATGGCAGGAGAATGGCTCGATGATAATTACGACATTGAAGCCGACATGAATCGTGACGGCAAAGTTGATTTTGGAGACCATGCTGTCATGGCTAATAACTGGCGGGATACCGGCAGTAAAATATATGAGTGCGATTATTGGCAAACTCTCCATCCCGAATGGATATTCTGTGATGACTTTGAAACCACTGCGCCCTTGGTAGGCACGGGCAGGTATTTTGAATATAGTAATGATGAAGGTGATTTTATTCCACTCAATGGTGTTGGCTTTGATGGTTCGAAAGGTATGAGAGTCAGATTTCAGGCCGGTGAAGTTAGTGCAGGTTCACTTCATCTTGGATTTGGAAGGGTACCAAGCAGTTATTTTAATAAGGGAATTAGGAACACTGAGGATTTCAGAGAAATTTATTACAGGATGTATTTAAAGAATCAGGATGGCTGGGTAGGCAGCCCTGCTAAGCTGTCACGAGCTTTCAGTTTCGCTGGTTCTAACTGGTCACAGGCAATGATAGCCCACTTATGGAGTAGTGGTGACTATCTTTTGGTTGACCCCGCCAGTGGTGTCGAAGACGGTGTGGTCGTGACAACCAAATATAATGATTTTGAAAATCTTCACTGGCTTGGCACTCAGGTAGGGGTTACTCCGATATTTGATTCCGGCCACGATAATACCTGGTTCTGTATCGAAACTCATGTCAAGCTAAACGACCCGGGTCTGTCGAATGGTATACTGGAGTTCTGGATAGATGGACAACTCGAAGCGAGGCGGACAGGTTTGAATTTTGTAGATACATGGACAGCTTATGCCATAAACGCTGTCTATCTTGAAAATTACTGGAACAGTGGTTCTTCACAGCTACAGGAACGTTACTTTGATAATTTTGTGGTGTCGACTCAGCCCATCGGCTGCATAGATAATTGAAACCCCACAAACCTTATCAGCCATAACATGGCCCCTGTGCTGTTGACATCACTACCAGCAAGTCTGAATAGACTGGCGATACGCTCCATATCAAATCGCGACGTCTGTAAATAATGAGCAGCGCGAAAACTAACTGACCGCCGCAGAATTATCGCTTTGATTTTATTGCAGTGCCGATATAATCGGTCTTATGAGAAATCCCATCCTAAGCGAAATCTTTAATCAAATGGCCGACATTATGGAAATCCTCGGCGAGGACCGTTTCCGCATCAATAGCTACCGAAAGGTCGCACGCATTATTTCCGATATGCCGACCGACATTGAGACCCTGCTAACAACCGGCCGACTCGCAAAAACACCTGGAATCGGAAAATCAAGCCTTGCAAAGATTGAGGAATTCTTAAAAACCGGCAAGATAACTGCCCACCAGCAGTTACTCACAAAGATACCACCCACTCTGCTTGAATTGCTTACCATACCAGGCGTTGGACCAAAAGGTGTTAAAGCAGTTTATGAAAAACAAAACATAAAAAGTATCACCGAACTGAAAAAAGCTATTGAGGACGGTTCTGTAGCCGCCTTAGCCGGATTCGGTGATAAGAAAGCAGCGGTTATAGCAAGAGGCATCGAATTCCTTGAAAAATCAACCGGCAGAATACGCCTTAACCAGGCCGCCGAGGCTGCGGAACTGGTCGGCCAATTCCTAAAGAGCCTCTCCGGCATCAAGAGAATACAGACTGCCGGCTCACTGCGGCGATGGGCCGAAACTATTGGAGATGTAGATATACTTGTCGCCGGCGGTAAGGGCAAGCAACTCATACAGGCTTTTATAGACGCTCCCTTTGTCCAGGAGCCACTCGCAGCCGGGCCGACAAAGGGCTCGGCAATTATCCAAACCGCAACCTGTGCTGTGCATGTTGATGTTCGTGTGGTTCCGGAAAAAAGTTTCGGAGCAGCAGCGCAATATTTTACCGGCTCAAAAGAGCACAATGTGCGTCTGAGAGAAATCGCCGTGAAAGCAAAGCTTAAACTGAACGAGTACGGCCTTTTCAAAAAAGACAAAATGATTGCAGGAGCATTCGAAGAAGAAATCTATCGAAAGCTTGGACTCGATTATATCGAGCCGATCTTGCGTGAGGACCGTGGAGAAATCGACGCCGCACGGAACCATTCACTACCTGAAACTGTTAAAATCGCAGATATAAAAGGCGACCTCCACGTTCACACAAACGCCTCAGATGGAGACTGCGATATATCCGAAATCGCCGAGGCAGCGAAAAGAGCAGGGTATAAATATATTTGTATAACAGACCACTCCAAGTCTTCGGCAATTGCCAACGGCCTGTCGGCCAAACAATTATCGCAGCAGATTAAGCAAATCCGCAAACTTAATGAAAAGCTGAAGGCAATAACAATCCTGACAGGAACCGAGGTTGATATTCTTGCCGAAGGTTCCCTGGATTTCGACAACAAACTTCTCGCCGACCTTGATTTTGTAATAGCTTCGGTTCATTCGGGCATGGCCGGCTCACGGGAAAGAGTAACAACGCGCACTTTAAAGGCAATGGATAACCCGTATGTTAACTGCATTGCACATCCTACCGGCAGGCTTATCGGCGAGCGGGAACCAATGGATATTGATATTGAAGCAGTAGTCAAGCACGCAGCCGAGACGGGTACCGCGCTGGAGGTAAATTCAAAGCCCCAGCGTCTGGATCTAAAGGACACCCACTGCAAAATAGCAATCGAGGCCGGTGTTAAGCTGCTCATTGGGACCGACGCCCACAGCATTGCAGGTCTTGGATTGATGGGCTTTGGGGTGGCAACGGCTGCGCGCGGTTGGGCAACAAAGGTCGACATCCTGAACACTATTTCAACTGCAAAAATTAAAAGCTGGGCTCTCAATAAAAGAGAAAGATAAAGCAACAAAGCGGTGTTTGTTGCGTTAAAGCGTTGTGTATGATATGCTACGGTAAAACAGGAAATGTTATCGCCTGCGGCGGCTGATGAAGAAGTTTGCATTACCGGCAGGAAGTTCTTATATTTGAAGAAGTTAAAAAGTTGAAGCGCTCGTAGCTCAGCAGGATAGAGCATCGGTTTCCTAAACCGAAGGTCAGAGGTTCGAGTCCTCTCGGGC
>CAZTKW010000234.1:0-5877 GCA_964614315.1 uncultured Pirellulales bacterium | reverse complement strand
CCAATACACTAAAACACAACTTTACACACAAAAATACATCTTTTGGGTCAAATTATTCTCCCCTTTCACGCTTTTTAGCCCTTTTCAGCACGATTTTTCGACGACTACCCCCATTTTTAGCCCAAAATCAAGCCTTTTTTTGGCTTCAAAAAGCTTTACTTCAGAAAAAGCTTATGGTAAAAAACCTGACTTTGAAGTATAAGAGTTATTTATTATTATAGAAATTTTTCGTCAAAGGAATTCTGCCGGAACAATGTTATTCAGGTGTTATCCACATTTTGTAACTCTCGCCTGACTGCACAGCTTACATAAGGAGAAATTTTAAAATGAAGCTTTTTACATCACTAATCCACGTTTTTGTCGTTTTAACAATTGTTACCATTCTTTTTCCAGCCTCTGTATTTGCTGCTGATATTAAGCCTTACAAAGTAGCCCTGGTTATTGGTGACCAGTGGGACGACCCAATGAGTTTTATGGTGGATGTGCTCGATTTAGGTTCTTCCGGCATTTTGGATTTCGAGGCTCCTTCGAAAAGCTCTGATTTTTCGTCTCTTGTCATAATGCTCAAAACCTGGGGCATTCCCTTCGAAATAATCCGGCTGGACCAGGAATTTATGGACATCAATCGTTTCATCGACCCCGACGGCAAACCCTCCGTAGGTTGTATAATCTGGGATGCTGACCAGACAGCCGACCTTCAGCCCCAGCGTTACGAAGTTCTGCGAGAGGCCGTAAGTGACTATGGCATAAGCCTTATCGCCCTGGCCGACAGGATAAAGGAACCGGTCATTCAGGAGCTTTTGGGCGTAAAGTACATCGGCTCCTGGCAGAGCAAAGACTTACTAAACCACTCGGGCGATCACTTTATTACAAACCAGTTGAAGGACCCGCTGGACCGAGCCTATTTTTCCAGCACTTCCGACATCGGCCAGACTTTGTACCAGATTACGGACTACTATAAAGACCGGGTTCAGGTTGAGCTGGCAGGCGCCGAACCAATAGTCAAACAGGGCAAATATCCTCAGGTAACCGTTCGCCAGCTCGATTCGGGCGCAAAGGCTATCTGGATAGGCGGTGATATCAAAAGGATGTTTGCGTATCAGGAAATACGCACTCTTCTTCGCAGGACGATAACCTACTGTATAGGATACAGCCTGTTCAAGACCTGGGAGAACAAGGCCTGGCTGATTATGGATGACCCCGGTGGCGCCTCAAACTCCTGGCTGGACCACTGGCACTACCCGACGCTCACAGAGCAGCAAATAGAAAATCACCTGATAAAGCCGCTCAAAGAACATAACGCCGTCCTTGTAATAAATGTAGTCCCCGGATTCGTAAACGACCAGCTTAAGCGTATCGAGCCGTCTTTCCAGAGAAAATTCACCGACGAGTTCGGAACGCTTCAGGATTATCCGTCCACCCGGCTCGGCCTGCTTAAAGGTGTCAAAGCCGGCGTTATCGAGGTCCAGTCACACGGCTTGACCCATATGCAGCCAGATTTGTGGTCAGAGCCCGGGCCCTGGTTCGGCGCCGCTCTGGACCGTGAAAGGGCAGAGGTCGGCTGGTACCGGGAATTCGGTGATAGGAGAAGGAACAAAGAGATACCCGCTGCAGAGGCCTCTTGGCGGATGAAGACCGGCGTAAAATGGATGGAACACGCTTTAGGCATAACGCCTCTTTCATTTGTCCAGGGCGGCGATGGAATTTCCTCCTCATATCCGAACCATACCTGGAGGTTAGCCGCCCAGGCCGGGTTCGGCTGGTATTGCTGGACCGGCGGCTATCTTGGCAAGGACCTGGCGGTGGTCGGCTGGGACTTCGGGGGTACGATGGAAAGCCCTCTTACCCTCGCGTCGCTGCCGGATGCTCACGACAAGGGTATCGCAGAACATCCGGAACAGTTCCCGCGGATTTTCGAGGAGCATCCGGATATAGAGTGGATGGGACTGAATGAGTATATCGGCTACACCCACGCCAAAGTTTCCGGCGGGCATGAGAAAGGCCTTGCTCTGCAGGTTAGCTATGACAGGCATTATTGCCGTTACTTTAAGGACCATAGCTCGGAATGGAATTTATTGGTTTCCGACTGGCTGGCAAAAGACTTAGGCAATGTATCAATCAGCATAAACGGCAAAACCCTGGTAAACAATACGGACCTGACTGGGCAGTTAAAAATAAAAATACCAGCCGGCCTCGGCACCCATAACATTCAAATAAACCAAAAGTAAATTGATGAAAATTTGCTCTTAGGTGGATAGTATATCAGCTGTAAAAAAACTAGTCGTTTAATGTGTTTTGGCAAAACCTTATCAATGAATCGGTGAAAATATATTGGCCAAAATTTAAAGCCGGGTTTAAATCAAAATTAACCATTTTTTATAAATTACTATAATTACATAACTTATAATAATTTACCCACAAAAAGTTACTCCCAGATTAGAAAATAACTGAAAAATATAAAAATTCTGTACCCCCTATTTTTGCCCGCCAATTGCTCCGCGTCCTATAAATTTACCCTGAACAAAAAAATTCTCTGCTTTGTGGCTAAAGTATCAAAATTCTTGTCTTCTGTCCAGCACACGAAAAAGACCCCTGTTTTTTGCTTCTGATGGTTTTTGGTGTATATTTTAATTGGTAGACGCGCGTAAAGGTCAATTGCATACGAGCAGTTTACCGACGTGAAAACCAAATATACCGTGATAAATTGACGAAATTAGAAGATTGAGATTAAAAGAATGAGAATTGAACAAGATATTTCTGGTGCCCCTAAAGTAAAAACCGATTTCCTTTACGGCGAATTACTTGTATCCAAAGGACTGCTGAGCCGCAGACAACTGCTTGAAGCCCTAAATGAGCAGAGAGAAAACGGCGGCAGACTCGGCGAGGTACTCGCCAAACTCAACATCCTGAAAGACGAGGATGTCACCAACTCTTTAGCTGAACATTTCTCAATGGATTATATCCACTTCGATGATATCTCAAAGATAGATATGGATGTCGCTCGAATGCTGCCTGAGAACATCGCCAAGCGCTTTTGCCTTGTAGCTATCGGCAAGACCGATGACGACAAAATTATCGTTGCGATGGCAGACCCGCTTAATGTCATTGCAATAGATACTATTACGCTGAAGATAAATCACCAGATTAAAGTGGTAATTAGTTCGCCTCAGGAAATCCGCAAGACCATAGAGGTTATTTATCACGGCTCGGACATTGAGGAGCAGCACCTTCGAGATCTGGTGAAACTGGAAGTTGCCACCGAAACAGATGACGTGGATTTAACCGAAAAAGAAACCGGCGATATGGGCCCCGGTAGTGAAGAAGATGCCACAAAAGCTCCGGTTATTCGTTTCGTTGACCTGCTGCTGAGCCAGGCGGTCAAAAGCAGAGCAAGTGATATACATATCGAGCCGCAGGAAAACTCAATGATGATTCGCATGCGAATAGACGGCATGCTCCGGGATATGGTTCCACCGGCAAGAACAATGCAGGCTGCCATAACTGCCAGAATTAAAATTCTGTCAAAAATGGATATTGCCGAACGAAGATTGCCGCAGGACGGCCGATTCAAAATGAAAGCCTCCGGAAGAAATATAGACGTGCGAGTTTCCGTGATTCCGACGATATATGGCGAAAAAGTAGTTATGAGAATCCTGGACGCCTCAGCAGCCTGCCTCGATTTGGTGCAGCTTGGCTTTGAGCCACAATTACTTGAAGAACTTAAGCTTATATTGACACAGCCCCACGGCATCATCATTGTCACAGGACCAACCGGCAGCGGTAAAAGTACAACATTATACTCTGTGCTCAATCACCTGAAGGACCCGACAAAAAACATTACGACAGTTGAAGACCCTGTCGAATACCGCCTTGCAGGTATTAACCAGATTCAGGTTAAGCCGGAAATCGAACTTGACTTTGCCTCCTGTTTGAGGGCAATTTTAAGACAGGACCCGGACATTGTTCTGATAGGCGAAATTCGTGATAAAGAAACAATTGATATTGCGATAAAAGCTTCTTTGACCGGACATCTTGTTTTGAGCACATTCCATACAAACGATGCACCCAGTGCGATAAGCAGAATGGTCTATATGGGGATTGAGCCATTTTTGCTGGCTACAGCATTGAATTTAATCGTAGCTCAGCGTCTGATAAGAAAAATTTGTGACCATTGTAAAGAACCAATAACGCTTAGTGATGAAGTCCTAAAACGTTTAAAAGTTGACTCCCAACAGGTCGAGGGCGCTGTTTTTTACCATGGAAAAGGCTGTAATGCCTGTGGAGGGACCGGTTATGCAGGCAGATTGCCTATATTTGAGTTTTTGGTTATGGAAAAAGATATACGGGATAAGCTTATTGCCGGTGGCGGCAATGAGGCTGAAATAAGACAAATGGCACGTCAGAAAGGCTACGGAGGGTTATTTGAAAGTGGAGTGAGCAAAATTTTACAGGGCTTAACAACTGCTGAAGAAGTGCTGAGGGTAACATATACCGAGGAGGTAAGGGCCTGATTTCCTGAATTGATTATTCCGGTCATGATTGTATCGGGCTGGAGTTTGATTTCTCTAAACTCGAAGTTTTTTGGATAAGATTTGACAGATGAAAAATTATAAATATATAGCACGGGATTCGTCAGGGCAGCGAAAAGAAGGTAATAAGCAGGCCGCTTCATCCGATGAGATACTGGCTTGCCTGCGAGAGCAGGGATTTATCCCTATATCGGTCAGTGAAATCTCCACCGCCGCCCCAAAAGCCCAGAAATCGCCTCGTAAAAAACGCATAAAATCAGCCGACCTCGCTGCTATCTTTTGGCAAATGACCACTATGGTTGAGGGCGGAATACCAATCACTGGAGCCCTGGATACCATAGCTGAAGACATCGAAAACCTTCACCTTCAGCAGGTCCTTAAGCAGGTCCTGGAAAAAGTGGAAAAAGGTGAGACCTTTTCAGATAGTCTGGGGCAATTTCCAAAAATCTTCAATCAACTGGCCCGCGCTATCATATTAGCCGGTGAGACCGGCGGCAACCTGCCGGAAGCTCTGCGCAGACTCGCCGAGTACTTCGATAATCGTGATAAACTTAAGAAAAAGATTCAGGGCGCAATGGCTTATCCGGTGTTTGTGTTAGTATTTATTGTACTGATAGTCGTATTTATAATGACTTTTATTATTCCACGATTTGTCAACATATTTGACCAGATGGGCGGAGAGTTGCCTGGTTTTACAAAGGGTTTTATGGGATTTTACAATATAGTCCGCCTAAACCTTCACTACATCATAGGTGGCATTTTCTTCTTAATTACTCTGGGGATTCTTATCTTCAAAACCACGAAGGGACATTATCTGTTTTGCAAAATCGCCCTTGTCGCTCCTTTGTTTGGTAAAATATCCCAACAGGCATTTGTTGTAACGTTCTGCAAAACGATGTCAATGTTAATTACTTCAGGTGTCACCGTGCTTGAAGTCTTCGATATCCTCTTAACAATGACCAGCAATGATATCATAAAAAACGCTATAACACAGACAAGAGAGCATGTCGTCGGGGGGGCCGACATCTCTTCGAGTATGAGCACATCCGGGTTTTTCCCAAATATGACCGTCAAAATGATACAAATTGGCGAGGAAAGCGGCTCATTGTCCACGGTACTGGAAAGAACAGCAGATTATTACGAGAGAAAGGTCGATTCCATGATAAGCACCCTGATGACTCTGCTTGAGCCTATAATGATTGTAACAGTTGGTGGGATTGTACTGGTTGTTGTCCTTGCATTGTATTTGCCGATTTTCACGATGTCTTAATACAAAAATAACGCATATAGCTAAAAAAATGAAAAAAATGAAACAGTCATTAATAAATTTGGTCGATTGTGATTGTTA